>DASVVH010000022.1:0-2402 GCA_036386615.1 Ardenticatenaceae bacterium | reverse complement strand
CTGAAGCAGTGCAAAGCGATTCCGAGCGCGGGGCATCCGGTGGTCTATGGCGAGTGGCTGGAGGCGGGGGAGGACAAACCGACGGTCCTCATCTACGCGCACTACGATGTGCAGCCTGTAGACCCCATCGAACTATGGGAGACGCCGCCCTTCGAGCCGGATGTGCGTGACGGCAAGCTGTACGCGCGCGGCGTCGTTGACGACAAGGCGGGTGTGTGGGTGAACCTCAAGGCGCTGGAATCCATCCTCGCGGCCACCGGGACGTTGCCCGTGAATGTGAAAATCTTCTTCGAGGGCGAGGAGGAGACTGGTTCGCCGAGCATGGGGCCGTTCATCAGCCAGTACAAAGAGTTGCTTGCCGCCGACCTGCTCGTGATTTCGGACGGCGGCTCGTACCCGGATAGGCCGCTCGTGATGAGTTCGGTTCGTGGGGGCGTGGTGGGGGAGGTGACGATTACCGGGGCGAAGAAGGATTTGCATTCCGGCCTCTTCGGAGGCGTCGCGCACAACCCGGCGCATCTTGCGGCTAAAATCATTGCCGCGTTCCACGACGATGAGGGCAGAATTCAGATTCCTGGCTTCTACGACGATGTGCGGCGGCTCTCCCCCGCCGCCTTTGAGGAGATGAACGCGCAGGAGCCAATGCTGCGGGCGGAACTGGAAGCAGATTCGGGTATCGAGCGGTTCTGGGGCATCCCTGAATACACGTTCATGGAGCGGGCGACGGCGCAGCCAACGCTCGACGTGAACGGGATGTACAGTGGCTATCAAGGCGAGGGCGTAAAGACTATCATCCCCGCCAAAGCGGGCTTCAAAGTGACGATGCGGCTCGTGGCAGACCAGGACCCGGAGGACATCGCGCGGAAGTTCGCCGCGTTCGTGCGCGGTTTCGCCACCGAGACGCTGACCCTCGATGTGCGGGTGGGGCCGACTTTCTGGCCCGCGCAACTGCTGGCGGACGGCCCGGTCATCGAGGCCATCCACCACGCCTTTGAGGAAACCTGGGGCAAACGGGCTACAATGTATCGCGTGGGCGGCTCGGTGCCCGTCATCGGCATGTTTCAGCAGGAGTTGGGAGTGCCCGTGACGAATCTCGGCCTCGCGGTGGGGTACGATTACCACGCGCCTAACGAGTACACCATTCTGGACTACTTCTACCGCAACATCGAGACGGCGATTCACGTTTATCATTACCTGGCTGACGCCATCGAGACGAGTTGAGCAAGGACGTATGGAACAGAGTATAGAGATTCGACGCACCGACTGGCGCGACTTTCCCCTCGCGCACTACCTGACGCTGAACCCGGCGCTCCTAATGCTGGGGCTGATGGTGCTTCTCGCGGCTGTCTCCCGCTTCTGGGACCTCGGCTCGCGTGCCCTGCACCACGACGAGAGCCTGCACGCGCTCTACTCGTACTATCTCTATGACCGGGGCGAGTACCAGCACAACCCCCTGATGCACGGGCCGCTGCTCTTCCACCTGACGGCGCTCGGCTACTGGCTCTTTGGGGTGTCGGACGCGACGGCGCGGCTCGTGCCCGCTATTCTGGGCGTCTTTCTGGTCTGGGTGCCCTGGAAGTTCCGCGACTGGCTGGGCGTGAAGGGCGCGCTGTTCGCGTCGCTGCTCGTGCTCGTCTCGCCAACGCTGCTCTACTACAGCCGCTTCATCCGCGAGGACATTTTCGCCGCCGCGTGGACGGTCATCATCGTCTACGCGACGTGGAAGTATCTTGAGGGCGGCGAGGATTTCCACCTCTACCTGACCGCTGCCGGGTGGGCGCTGCTGTTCAGCCAGAAGGAGCTTTCGTTCCTTCTGGCCTTCGTCTTCTGGCTCTTTCTGGCATTGGTCGCCCTGCTGCGCTTTTTGGGCCGCTTGGGGCCGAAGCCGCAGATAAAGGAGACGCGCGAGTGGCACCTGCTCGTCATGATAGGCGCGCTTCTGCTGCCGCACGCCTCGGCGCTCGTCATCCACCTGCTGAACATGGACCCTGTGGGCGGCTACACCGACGCGGCCTACCAGAGCACGGCTTTCCTGACCAACGCGGGCGCGGTGACGTTGTTCCTGTTCCTGGCGGGCTACGCGGCGGCTATCGTGCTGTGGAACCCGCGCAAGTTCCTCATTGCGGCGGGCATCTTCTACGCCATCTTCGTGCTGCTGCACACGACCTTTTTGACGTGGCCCTGGGGCATCGGGAGCGGCCTTGTCGGCGCGCTCGGCTACTGGATCGAGCAGCACGGCGTGGAGCGCGGCGGGCAGCCCTGGTTCTACTACGCGATGCTGTTGCCCCTCTACGAGTTCCTGCCCCTGCTGGTGGGGCTGGTCGGGGGTGGCATTCTGCTGGCGCGACGCCGGAATGGTGCCGTCGCGCCCGGCCCGCGAGAGGCGAATCAGCCTCTGGATG
>DASVVH010000021.1:0-4383 GCA_036386615.1 Ardenticatenaceae bacterium | reverse complement strand
TAGCAGGCAGTCATGCGCCGCGTTCCAGATGACGCCCGCCGTGACGGTGTAGTGTGGGCGCGCCTTGCGGCTCAGTTTGTGAGGAATCTCGTCCTGCCGCCCCTGCTGCTGCGCCCGGCACAGCCCGCGCAGTGGGCAGAGCAGACAGCGCGGTACTCTGGGGATACAGATGGTCGCACCCAGGTCCATCAGTGCCTGATTCCAGTCGCCCGCGCGCACGTCGGGCACCATCTGCTCGGCGACTTTCCACAGCAGCGCCTCACCCTCGCGGCTGTTGATAGGTTCTTCGAGGGCGACGAGCCGCGCCCACACGCGCTTGAGGTTGCCGTCCAGCGCGGCGGCGCGGCGACCAAAGGCAATCGAGGCGATGGCCCCCGCCGTGTAGCGCCCAATGCCGGGTAACCTTATCAATGCTTCCACACTATCCGGCAACTGGCCCCCGTGCTCCTCCACGACCACCTGTGCGGCGCGGTGCAGGTTGCGGGCGCGGGCATAGTAGCCCAGCCCCTGCCATGCTTTCAGTACCGCCTCCTGCGGAGCGGCAGCCAGTGCCTGAACCGTAGGAAACTGCGCCATCCACCGCTCGAAGTAGGGCGTCATCGTCGCCACCTGCGTCTGCTGAAGCATGATCTCGCTCACCCAGACAGTATACGGGTCGGGCGTGCCACGCCAGGGCAGGTCACGCGCCTGCGCGTCGTACCATTCGAGCAGGCGCTGGTTCAGCGTCTCGCGCCAGCCGGGGGACAGGTCAAAATCCATCTATCATCCTCTAATCGCATCCTGAGCATAGTCTAGCGTCGCGGCGCGACGCGGGTGAGTGAGGGTGCCTGAAACAAAACAGAGCGCAACATCGGTACCACCAATGTTACGCCCTGCTTGTGGCAAAATGGGTAAGCGCTATGCCTTTACTTTCGTCCTTCGTCCTTTGTCGCCGTTCAACTGCCTTGCGGCTGAATGTGAACCATCACCAGCCCCTGATCCGCGATGGCAGCCCGCAACTCTTCAGTCGTCGGCTCACGGTTGGGGTCCAGCGTCAGCGCCATGCGCCGTGCTTGTTTAGCCCCGTACTTCCGCACCAGTGGCTCCACCTCCGCCAGAATCGCGTCAGGGTCTCGACTCGCCTCCGCGCGGCCCTGAACCTCCTTGCCCTCAAGCAACATTGTCACGGGCGCGCCGCCCACGAAATTCTTCCACCAGGCGCTGTGCGTGAAGAGCAGAATGTTCTCCCCCGCGCGATGGTAGCCAACGGGCGTCGTGTACGTTTTGCCGCTCGTGCGCCCCTTGAACGTCAACAGCAGCAGCGCATGGCTAACCCTCCCGTGAAGCGGCGAGCGCAAAAGTAGCCCAAGCAGCGGGTTCACCCCATACTTGAACAGCGACTTGGGCGGCTTGCGCGGCGCGCCCGTCGTTGTCGCCGCCTGCGACGATGAATTTCCTTTGGTCGTCATGCTCTCCTCCTCTAGCTCCGTACGCGTATAGTCATAATCGAATTCACTCCCATCCCAGACACCTGTCAGTATATAAGCGCTCCAGGCAGAAGTGGGGCACTGCCCGCGCTAATCACCACCGCGCTGAACAAGTAATTTTCACCCCACTCATCGAATCGGGAGACTGCGAAGCGTGCCGAAAGGCCGGGGGTGAGGGCCTCCTAGTCCAAAACCAACGCCCTCACCTCGTAGGGCTGGCGATGCTCGTGGCACAGCCACAGAATATTGCCATCCGGCGTGAGCGTCCGTTCGAGGCCGCCCCAATGCTTGGGCTTGTCCACCTGTTCAAGGTAGGTGCAAAGCGCCCGCAGCGCCGCCCCAACCGCGTGCTCGTCTTGTCCGATACGGGAGCGCTCGTCGAAGTGCTCCCCCGAATCCAGCCCCGGCAACTTAGGCAGGCTGCTGACCATCTTCTCCATCAACTCCGCGTGAGTGTTCAACGCCTCCATCGCCTCCTCGTCGTAGACCGCACCGATGGCTTTCCCCATCGGCACCGCGTACTTCAGGAAACGGATGGCTTGGTTGAGCCAGGGACTGACCGTCGCCCACCACTCGGCGGGTTGGCGCAGCGAGTAAGAGGGAGAGACCCCGTGCGGCTGCGGCGGGTGCTGGCACACCAGATGCAGGCGGTATTCCTGGCTTACCCAATTTTTGGGATTGAAGCGGCGCTCGTCCCCCGGCATGAGGAAGAAGGTGCTGGGACACTCCGCCTCCAGCTTCTGCATCTCCAGGTTCCATTGACGTGTGAACTCGCGGTTGAGCAGTTCCGACATCTGCTCGTTCTGCTGTAGCATCTGCTTATTCTGCTGGAGAATGATTTTAATGTCCTCAGCAGTTTGTACTTGTCCCTGTTCTATTCGCTGGGTTCTCTCATCTATTCTCCCCGTATTCTCATCAATGCGGACCATAACCTCGTCCAACGTGCTCTCGTGGATGCCAAAGAGCAGTGTGCGAACCGACACCTGCTCGAAAGTTTCGGGGCACTCCACCATGTAGCGGCCTCTCTCCATCCGGCGCACAAGGTCATCGTAGGGATAGAAACGGCCACAAGGCGGCTCTCCCTGCCGCTGCCAGTGGCAGATGCACGGCACCTCGCGGCTGACGCGCAGCCCCTCAAAGCGCGCGAGCAGCAGGTCCAGCGTGTTCTTGAGGATGGTAAAGAAGTTGTGCGGCGAGACCCCCGTCACCAGCAGCCGCAACTCGCGCACTAAAGGGTTGAGTTCTACCCGTGCATCATGCCCCTCGTATTCCAGCAGCACGCCATCCCGCCAGTGACGGTTAGTGGTATAGCGATGCGTGCGGACGATGAACCAACTCATGATGCCCGCCGGAACGAAATCAAAGCGGTACACCATCTCCACCTGCGACTCTCCACCGAGCGGCAGCGTGGGCCAGGGTGGGATTTGGATGGGCGGCTCGTGCGGGAGCAGTTGCGGAACGAGGCTCCGGCTTGGTGAGTCTCCCGGCTCCTCGGCCTCGATTTGATAGCTCAGGTCGAAGCGCTCCATCAGCCGCAGGAAGATGGGATACAGATGGCGCTCGTAGGGCCTGCCCTGCTCGTCACTGGCCCAGATGCGCGGCAGTTCGTTGTGAAGCAGAATGCCGTGCGCGGCGCGGGTCGGCTCGTCAGTCAATACGAGACTGATGGCTTTCGTCACCCAGTTCGGCTTGAGCACGACGAGGTTGCACAACTGCGGGTCGTCGCTGAAGTACAGAATCTTGCCCAGGTCGTGTAGCAGGTTGCCCAGCGACCCGGCGGCAATCTCTTCGTCCACCCCGCAGTGGGCGCAGATTCCCTTGTATTCTCCGAGGCTTAAGTGATGCTCTGGTCGCTGCACCAACGCCTGCTCCGCGTTCAGCCATTTGCGCGGCCAAGGCTGGCCCATCAGAGGGAGCGCGGCGGCCTGCTGCGCCAGAGCCTCTTCCAATTCCGGCAGACCTGCGCCCGTAAGGTTGCTGAGACTGAGATTCCCCCTCAGTTGGGGATAGGCATCTACATACAGTTGATAATTCAGGTCCGGTGCTCGCTCATCTATGTGTGTGGCGACTAGTAACACGGGCGCATCGGGGGCAAGCGCCTGGATGGTGTCGAGCCAGTAATTCAAACGGCCCTGCTCCGCTCCCAGACGCGCGTTCCACACGACGACGTAAAGCGAACGGTGAGTCAGGAAGAACTGGTGCGTGGCATGATAGATGTGCTGACCCCCGAAGTCCCAGGTGTTGAGAGTTATCGTCTCTCCAGGTCGATCAGGATGCGATAGTAGATAGCGATCAACCTCAACCCCGTGAGTGGTTATTAGACCTTCAATGAAGGTTTCGCCTCGCAAAGCTCTTAGGAGGGACGACTTGCCTGTGCCTCCCTCGCCCACAACGATGAGTTTAGTCTGGTAGCGAGTCTCGCTATCCTCCTGGAGTTCGCGCAAGAAACTAAGAATCTGCTCGGTGCCCCTTGATGCAACCTCTGGTGGTGGTGCTAGCAAGCGCGGATTGTCATCAATCTGCAGGATCCTTAGATTCGATAATTGGGCCAGACAAAGCGGTATTTGTACTAATTTATTCTCACGAAGGTAAAGCTCTTGAAGCTTGGTGAGTTGCCCAAGTTCTGGGGGTAGCTGCGTCAGTTGGTTGTTATTAAGGGAAAGCCGCTGAAGCTTGGTGAGTTGCCCAAGCTCTCGGGGTAGCCGCGTCAACTGATTATTCTTTAGGGAAAGCCACTGAAGCTTGGTGAGTTGCCCAAGCACTGAGGGTAGCTGCGTCAGTTGATTGTTATTAAGGTAAAGCCGCTGAAGCTTGGTGAGTTGCCCAAGTACTGGGGGTAGCTGCGCCAGTTGATTGCCATCAAGGGAAAGCCCTTGAAGCTTGGTGAGTTGCCCAAGCTCTCGGGGTAGCCGCGTCA
>DASVVH010000020.1:0-7538 GCA_036386615.1 Ardenticatenaceae bacterium | reverse complement strand
CATCCTGCGCCACATGGCGCTCAATCTGCTCACGCAGGAGTCCTCGCTCAAAGGCGGCATTCACACCAAGCGCCTCAAAGCGGCTTGGGATCACTCCTACTTGCTCAAGGTTCTCCACCATTAAGATGCGATTGCCCTGGGGAGGCGCTCCCAGCGTCGTTTCCTGTATACAGCCCCTCGCGGAAGGTTTGTAGCTGTGCGTGCAGAGTCTGCATGTCTGATTCGGGTACGAGGGCTTGTATCCTTTGAAAGAGGATACGCTCCTCAAAGCGGATGTGGTTGTGCAGTGCCGCGCCGATTTCTGCTATCAATTCCTGTTGATTGGCTTCGGATTGCTGCAAGGCGGCTATCTGGGCGCGTAGCCACTGGTGCTCTTGCAGGGCGCGGCGCTCGTGCTGGCGCTGCTCGGCGGAGGGAAAGCGGGCGTAGAAAGGTAGAAGTATGGCTTCTTCCTGGCGCAGGTGGGGTGCTCCGGTCTCGTCCCAGGTGTCCAGGAAATCGGTTAGTATCACGTTGAAGGAGGGGGCGCGGCGGTCCCCGGCGGCGTACCAGCGAATCTGCCGCGCCTGAAGGAGCAGCAGGTGATGGTCGCGGGAGAGGTTTTGCAGCGCGGGGTGGCGTTTCACGGGGATTGCTCGATTCTCCGGGGCTGGAACCCAGGCCAGAGGCTTCTGAAAGCGGCGAGGCTGGCGACACGTTTGAAGGTGGTCGAGAGTGGGCGCGTTGTGAGCCACAGACAGATAGACATCCGCAATAGTGGTGCCATTCGGGAGTACACCTAAATTTAGACGAGACGGTTCGTTCGATTGCCCGCGAGTTGGTCTGTACGCTGACGCCGGGCTGGCAGGGCCGATGTGCTGTAAGAGGAGGCATCTATCATGCTGATACATGGGGACAAAATACAACTTTCATCTCTCGCCATGTCAGATGGTAGGCTGCGCTGAGTGTGCGCCTGCGGCCATGACGAAAAGGAGACGATATGCAGCTCGGAATGATTGGCCTCGGAAAGATGGGCGCGAACATGTCGGTGCGCCTGCTTCGCGCGGGGCATGATGTCGTCGGCTTCGACCTGAACGCGGATGCGGTGCAGGAACTGGTCAGCGAGGGGGCGGAGGGCGCGACGGCGCTACCGGACCTCATCGACAAGCTGGAGCGCCCGCGAAACCTGTGGATTATGGTGCCCGCCGGAGCGCCTGTCGAGAATACCATCCAGACGCTGCTGCCTCACCTGGAGGAGGGCGACCTCATCATTGACGGCGGCAACTCGAATTACCACGATTCGATGCGGCGGGGCACGATGCTGGCGGAGCAGGGCATCGGCTTCATAGACGCGGGGGTGAGCGGCGGGGTATGGGGGCTGGAAAACGGGTACTGCCTGATGGTGGGCGGCGAGCGGCGCTTCGTGGAGCGGGTCGAGCCGATTTTCATTGCTCTCTCGCCAACCATAGCTCACGAGGGCACGGGGCCGGAGGCGACGCGCCCCGCCGAGCCTGATACGACTGGGCAGATTATCGGGTACGCGCACGTTGGCCCGGTTGGAGCGGGCCACTACACCAAGATGATTCACAACGGTATCGAGTACGGGATGATGGCGGCCTATGCCGAGGGGTTTGAGATTCTGGCGAAGAAGACGGAGTTTGGGCTGGACCTCCAGCAGATTGCGGACCTGTGGATGCACGGCTCGGTGGTCCGCTCGTGGCTGCTGGAACTCATCGCGCGCGCCTTTGAGGCGGAGGGGAACGAGCTTGAAAACATTGTCGGCTGGGTGCCGGATAGTGGTGAGGGGCGCTGGACGGTTGTGGAGTCCATAGACCTGAGCGTCCCTGCGCCGGTCATCACGCTCTCGCTCCAGCAGCGCTTCCGCTCGCGGCAGCCGGAGTCCTTCGCGGCGCAGTTGGTGGCGGCGATGCGGAACCAGTTTGGCGGACACGCTCTGAAGCGCGAGGAATCATGAGCGAGAACCCGTTAAGGGAGGGGCTGCGCCAGCGCCGCACGCCGGAACCCGCCATCATCGTCATCTTCGGCGCGACGGGCGACCTGACGGAGCGGAAGCTGATGCCCGCGCTCTTCCGCCTGGCCCAGCAGCGCCAGCTTCCGCAGAACTTCGCCATCATGGGCTTCGCTCGGCGCGAGTGGAACGATGAGGAGTACCGGAACTATCTCACGGAGACGGTTTGCGAGCATCTGGGCGACGACTTCGAGAAGGATGCCTGGGAGAGCTTTGTACAGCGCGTCTTTCTGGACCCCGGCGAATTTGGCGAGGCCGCCGCCTACCAGGAACTGGCCCGGAAGCTCGAAAAGGTGGACGAGCAGTTCTCGACGGAGGGGAACATTCTCTACTATCTTGCCGCGCCGCCTGAGTGGTTCCCCAAGATTGCGGACCAGCTTGAGGACGCGGGGCTGGTCAACCGCGAGCGAGGCTGGCAGCGCCTCATCGTGGAGAAGCCTTTCGGACGCGACCTGCAAACCGCCCGTGATTTGAACCAGCGACTTACCAAAATCTTCGCCGAGGACGAGATTTACCGGATTGACCACTACCTAGGCAAAGAGACGGTGCAGAACATCCTCGTCTTCCGCTTCGCCAATTCTATCTGGGAACCTATCTGGAATCGCCACTACATTGATAACGTGCAGATTACCGTCGCGGAGTCCATCGGGATTGGGGACCGGGCAGGCTACTACAATAGCGCCGGGGCGCTGCGCGACATGGTGCAGAACCACATGATGCAGCTTCTGATGCTGGTGGCGATGGAGCCGCCGTTGGAGTTCGCGGCGGGGCCAGTGCGCGACGAGAAGGTCAAGGTGCTGCGCGAGATTCGCCCCATTGACGTGGAGAAGGATGCAGTGCGCGGCCAGTACTTGGCGGGCAGTGTCGGTGGCAAGCCGACGATTGGCTACCGCGAGGAGGAGCGGGTGCCTGACGATTCCGCGCGCGAGACCTTCGCGGCGCTCAAGCTGGAAATCAATAGCTGGCGGTGGGCGGGCGTTCCATTCTACCTGCGCCATGGCAAGCGGCTGCCCAAGAAGGTGACAGAAATCGCCGTGACCTTCAAGCAGGCCCCGCGTGTTCTCTTTCCTACCGAATTAACCGACGATCTGATGCCTAACACACTGGCGCTGCGGATTCAGCCGGACGAGGGTATCTCGCTCACCTTCGGCGCGAAGGTGCCCGGCTCGACCGAGAACATCCGCAACGTGACGATGGATTTCGACTACGGGGCAAGCTTCGGCGTGGAGTCGCCGGAAGCCTATGAGCGGCTGCTGCTGGACGCGATGCTGGGCGACCCGACATTGTTCACGCGGCGCGATGAGGTGGAGGCGGCGTGGGCACTCTACGACCCGCTCATGAAGACGTGGGATGATGCCGAGAGCGTTACTACGTATGAGGCGGGCACCTGGGGGCCGAAGGAGGCGGATGATTTGCTCTCTGCCGAGGGGCGTAAGTGGCGGCGATTGTGAATGCGGAATGCGGAAGTGGGAATGCGGAATGAACGGACGAAGCAGGAGTGAGAGATGATAGAGACGGTTAGCAGCGAACGGCCTGATGGGGCTGCGGTCGAGGATATCGAGAAGGAGTTGGTGAACCTGTGGCGACAGGTGAGCAGCCGCGAGAAGCCAATGCTGCGTGCGCGGGTCTTCACGCTCCTCGTGGTGACGCGGGTCGAGCAGGAAGCGATGATGGCGGAGTGCGTGGTGCAACTGGCGGGGCGGCACCCGGCGCGGAACGTGATGCTGCTGCTGGGCGACGCGGACGCGGAGGAGTCCGTGGATGCGGATGTGACGCTGCTGTGCAGCATGCGCCCTTACGCAAGGTGTGCCGAGCAGATTCGCATCACGGCGGCGGGGGCGGCGCTGGAACGGCTGCCTGCCGCCGCGCGTTCGCTGCTGACGGCGAACCTCTCGGTAGTTCTGTGGTGGACGCTGCCACCCGACGAGGATGACGTGCTCTTCCAGGAGCTAGCCCAACTCTCGGATCGGGTCATCATTGACTCGTCGGCGCTGGAAGAGGTGCAGGGGCTACGCGACCTGCCCTCGGAGGCGCAGGGCCGCCGCGTGAGCGACCTGAACTGGATTCGGCTGGGGCACTGGCGGGAGAGTATCGCGCAGTGCTTCGACTCGCCGCACCACCGCGAATACCTGTCGCGGGTAGAGGAGGTGACGATTGAGACGGGGCAGAACCGCGCGGCGGGCTGGCTACTGGCCGGGTGGCTGGCGGCTCGGCTCTGCTGGGAGGCGCGGGATGGTTCCGCCGAGGGGGTTGAACTGGCGGGCGCGAACGGACATACGGTGAGGGTGAGGTTCGAGTCGAAGGAGACGGAGTACGCTGTCTCTGGCGTGACGCTTGCGGGTGAGGAGGTGCGGTTCGAGGTGCGGCGGGTGAGTGAGACGTGCATGCAGAGCATCGTCGAGCTTCCGGGCACGCCGCGCCTGGAGCAGGTGACAATGCTCCCCGATGAGACGGAGCCAGCGCTCCTCTCCCGCGAGTTGGACCGAACGAGGGGAGACCGCATCTACCGGGAGGCGGTGGAGGCGGTGCGGGGGATGCTGGAGCGGTGGCAGTGAACCGCCAGGTGTTCGTCTTCGAGACGGAGGAGGCGTGGGTGACGGGAGCGGTGGCGCAGGTGGTGGCGCGGCTGCGCGCGGCCATCGCAGCGCGGCGGCGGGCGACGGTGCTGCTCTCCGGCGGGAGCACACCCGCGCCGGTATACCGGGCGCTGGCGCTGGCGGAACGGGTGGACTGGCAGTGTGTGCATTTCTTCTGGGGCGACGAGCGGATGGTGCCGCCGGACGACGCGGAGAGCAACTTCCGCATGGCGCGGGAGGCGCTGCTGGGGCCGCTGGGCATCGGGGCGGACGACGCGCGGGTGCATCGCTTCCCGACGGAGGCGGCACCGAGGGACAACGCGGCGATGTACGAGCAGAACCTGCGGCTGTTCTTCGAGACGGCGCGTGGGGAGGTTCCGGCCTTTGACGTGGTGCTGCTGGGGATGGGCGACGACGGGCACACGGCCTCGCTGTTCCCCGGCACGGAGGCGCTGGCAGAGCGGGAGCGGCTGGCTGCCGCGAACGCGGTTCCGGCGCAGGATACGACGCGGCTGACGGTGACGTTCCCGGTGCTGAACGCGGCGCGGGCGGTGCTGGTGCTGGCGCGGGGCGCGGGCAAGGCGGCGCTGGTGGCGGAGGTGCTGGATGGCGCGCCGGGCCAGTACCCCATCCAGCAGGTGCAGCCGGAGGGCGGTGAGTTGGTGTGGATTCTGGACGCGGAGGCCGCGAGCCAGCTAGCCAGAGCGGAGTAGCGTCCCGCAGGTTCCCGTAGTCCCCAGGTGTTGAAATGCCCGCGTCCTTTACGACGCGGGAATGCCGCCTTGGCTTATGTTACAAGCAACTCCGCTTCTACGACTGCTTCTCGTGAGTGCTACGATGTGCCCATACTAGAAGTTGGTATCGGGCGGTAATTGTTTCTGACTTTGCTCCAAATGTACGATCCTTTCTATCAACTGTACGTTAAATTGTGATTGTGTTGCGGCATAGGCACTCTTAGCCTTCTCAACCAGTAGTTCCTCGCGCGCTTCGAGCCTTATTATTCGCTCAGTGTTGTTTTCTACTCGCTCAGTTAATCTCGTGACCTGCTCTTTCAGTTCGTTTACGTTCGATGTGAGAGTGATTACCTCCCTCAACAGTTCGATTAAGTCAGGCATCGTTAGTTCTCCACTGGTTTGTCCAATTGGTCTAGATAATCAAGTCGGCCTCTCAGATGTTTCGTCAAGTCTATAAGTACTAAATTCAGCTTTCTCACCTGATCGTACACTAAAGCGTAGATCTGTTGCTCTGTCATTGGGATACCAGATGCTAGCTTGTCAGTTGTGAGTTCTTGCCCATGGTTGGCTGCCCATTTGCGCTCTCCTTCTTTCAAATTCGACCCAGTCATGGCTCCCGTTTTATTTGCTATTCTATCTTTACCGATGCGTGCCGAATTTTCTGCGCGGACGCCCTGAATGTCAATGTCGCCCGTCGCGCGGACTTGCCTCATGCTGACGCCCGTACTGCCGGAGCCTTGGGCGATGATGTCTTGGAGGCGAATGGAGGCGGCATCAATCTCCTCCAGCGATACACCGACTATTTCAGCCGTGTCAAGTGCATAGTTCTTTACAGCCTCAAATACACGTTGTGCCTCGCGTAGCACCTCCTCATCGTGCGGTGCTTCCGTGTTCGCAAGCTCGAACTTTACGAACTCCTGTCGTTCAGGAACTTCCGGCCCCTGCTCAAGCTGTTCAACATTCACGGTTGAATACCTTTGCTGGAGTAAGCCCTTCAAGCCAGAGTAGGCATCCTTCACGGCTTGGGATCCCCTCTCTTGGAGTGCAGCTGCCGCTCCCGCTGCCAATGCTGTTATCAAAATCGTAATAGGGTCCATTGTCCCTCCTGCGAGTGTCACGCTATACCCATAATTATCCTCGAGAGGAGGGGTGGTTGTCAATATTTCAGGTGCTGGGCTTTGAATCGCTGCGTTTGTTCACGTAGCTGGGTGGATGCTTCGCTGTGCTCAGCATGACATAGAAAGCGGCGCGGTATGACGGGCGAGACTTGGGGTGAGGAGGTGTGGTGCTGCTGTAGGGGACTTTAGGACTACTGACATTTGGCTCGAAAATGAATATTCTAGAGCCGTGAGCCGCGTCCTCCCAGATGCGGCCGGGCAGATGTGACATAGGGCTTCGGCCCTGCAATACCGAATCGGCAAACCCGGTGAAAACCGGCGACGCAAAGCCCTGGGTCTACCGCTCCGTTGGAGCCACGACTGCCAGGCTACCGAAGATTGAAGGGGAAAGATGGCCCGTTACACCCGGTGGATTTCACTCGTCGTATTCTGTACACTCCTCGTCAGCGCATTCTCTCAACCCGCCCGTGCCCTCGCGGATGGGCTGGCGGTGGCAAAGGTGCCGTTCCGCCAAGTGACCTCTCCTCAACCCGTGAATGGCCCCAGCGCGGCAAGCAGCCGCGCGCCGGGGCAGGCGGCTCCCCTGAATGCGCCCGCCGCGACGGTCTCCGGCTCGCCTGTGCGGCTGGCATGGTTCTACAAGCCGCCGACGGACGGCAATCTCCAGACGGTGCAGCAGAATTTCCACACGTTCATCCTGACGAAGAATGACGAGGCGGCGCGCGACGCGCTGCGCGCGGGCGGGGTGACGGCTCCCATCACGCAGTATCTTATGGCGATGGCGATTCACGATCCCGGCTCCTGCACGGCGCAGCCCTGGCGCAATCAGGTGGCGGACCGCCCCGGCGATTTCTGCACGATCAGCGCGGAGCATGCTGACTGGTTCCTGCTGGACGCGAATGGAAACCGGGTGGTGGACCCCTATGGCGGCGAGCGGTTCTACATGATGGACCCGGCGAACCCCGGCTGGCAGGCGTTCTGGATGGAGCGCGTGCGCCACAGCCAGGAGCAACTGGGCTGGACAGGGGTCTTCCTCGACAACGTGGAGGCGAGCCTCGCCAAGCGGCAGAAGCTGGGTCAGATTCCGGCGCGCTACCCCGAC
>DASVVH010000019.1:0-3700 GCA_036386615.1 Ardenticatenaceae bacterium | reverse complement strand
CTCAAAGCGGCTTGGGATCACTCCTACTTGCTCAAGGTTCTCCACCATTAAGATGCGATTGCCCTGTTGTAATGGTGGAGGCCCCTTGTGGGGCAATCGAAGATCAAGGATAATGACTCTGACGTTAACAACTCAAGTTGTGCGGAACCCCGGCCTAAGGCCGGGGAGCCTCACTTTTAGCTGGGGCTTCTGCGATAATCTTTACGCAACCCACAGTAGAAGAGGAAGGAACAATGAAGTTACTTGTGCGGTTTGCAGTACGGTCGTTTGTGATGCTTGTGCTGTTGGTAGTCGCAATAGCATTGAGACCAGCCCCCACAGCCACTGCTATGGATGGGCAGTATAGGGGACTGCGCCTTCCCTGTTTGCTGAACGAAGCATGCGCTGTTACCCGGGGCGGCCAGGCACATGCTGGGCAGGATCGCCATGCTGTTGATTTCGACTTGCGCTATAGAGATTTCCCTGCAATTCGAGGTGGCAGAGTCGTCTTTGCCGGATGGAAGAACAATGATCTAGGCTACCAACTATGGGTTGATCACGAGGACAATTATTGCTCCATCTACGCCCACCTTGCTGGTCAGGACCAAATCTACGTCACAGCAGGGGCTTATGTGGCGCAAGGGCAGATCGTGGCTCAATCGGGTAACTCTGGAAATAGTACGGGTCCCCACTTGCACATCGTGGTCACGCAAAAATCGGGAGGGGAATGCACCGATGCTCAAGCCAACGAGATTGCGATGTATTTTGATGAGCAATCCGACCGGGAGCTCGTGGGCGGCGATGCCCCTGTCTCACAGAACACATTGACGTTCTTTGCAGATGTGCATGGCAGTTACTGGTCCCGGAAATGGAGTGAAAGACTCTATCATGACCGGATAACCACAGGGTGTGCCCAGAATCCATTGCGCTTCTGCCCAGAGCAAGCGGTAACACGCGCCCAGATGGCGATCTTCCTATTGCGCGTCAAGCACGGCAGCGACTATCAGCCACCGGCAGCGACAGGGCTATTTGACGATGTGCGTCAGGGGGCATGGGCACGGGAGTGGATCGAGCAACTGTACCGCGAGGGCATCACGACTGGCTGTGCCCAGAACCCGTTACGATACTGCCCTGAGCAAGTGGTAACACGCGGTCAGATGTCCATCTTCCTATTGCGCGTCAAGCACGGCAGCGACTTTCAGCCATGACCGGGGTGGTCCAGTTCGCGGCTAACGTCTCGACATACTCGGAAGTCGACACGAGTAGACCCCACAATACGAATCTCTCAGCAGCCGCGAACGGCATTTCGTAGGATGAAAAGCAACGGGGATGATAAGTATATCATCCCCGTTGTGTTCCTCTGGCGCAGTTCGCGGCACGTAGAGACTGGACCTTAATTCCATCCGCACTCTTCCCTCGGCTTCTCCCCCCTAGAGCGCTACTTGGTGCCAAACCTCTGTTGCGCTGGATAGCGGTCCTGTCCTCTGTGTCTTCCCTGACTTGTGCTGTGAGTGTGATCAGAGGGGATGGACTTCAGTGACCGTAGACCCGGATTTCCCGTATATTAAGGATGTTGTTGGCGATAGAGCAGGAGGGGGTGTGGGATAAGAAAGCACCCGCGAGGTTTAGCCTCGCGGGTGCTTGGGTGTACGGGCTTGGTACGGGTTACTTAGGCATCGCCTTGAGGGCGCTGTAGGCTGGCAACGGCTGCCAGTTGTTCTCTACGATGCCCCACTGGGCCTTCTCGGTGCCGTCCGCGACGACGCGGAAGTTGAGGTTCCAGAGGAAGGCCGCGCCGACGAAGCCGGAGTTCTTCATGTACTGGTACGCCTGGACGGTCCACTCGGCCTGTTCCTGGCGCGTGTTGTCGTTGGCGTAGCGGTAGTCAGGGTGATAGGCGGGAGTGGTGGCCCAACCGAACTCAGTCGCCCATATCTTCTTACCGCTGTCGTTGTTCGCCGTCATAATCGCGCGATAGCCGTCAACTGTGGAGCGGAAGCTCCAGGAGTGGTGTACGACATCGCAGGGGCCAGTGAAGCTGGAGTTGGTCTGGCGGATGTAGTTGCACGCCTGGGTGTGGTCGAGGTTCGGCGGCACGTTGTAGCCGCTGGGGTGCGCGCCGATGACATCGGCGTAGCTCCTCAGACCGTTGGCGTACATGCCGCGCAGGTACTCGAAGTCGTCCATCGCGAGCGGGGCGGGAGCACCCGTCGGGGTGAGCGCGCCGGAGACGACAATCATGCTGGGGCACGCGGCCTTGATGGCGGCGTAGGAGGGCTTGAGCAGGTTCATGTAGGCGGCGGGGCTAATCGGCCTGTTGCCCCACTCGTAGTGCAGGTTCTGCTCGTTCCAGACCTCGATAGCGCCGAGGCCCTTGCCGCAGTAGCGGCCTGCCATCGCGCCGAGGAAGTTGGCGAAGGTCTGGGGGTCCTGCGGCGGCCCGGCGACACTCGCGTCGTGTCCGGCCTCGCGTGCCCAGGCGGGCGCGCCGACGGCGGAGAAGAGCATCTGAATGCCGTTGGCGTTCGCCTCGTTGACGATGGCGTCCATCTCGCCCCAGTTGACCTGACCCTGCACCGGCTCCCAGACCTTCCACTCAATCTGCTGCTTGAGCCAGTTGAAGCCGAGGTCGCGGGTGGCGCGGTAGACGGGGCCACGATCCACGTAGGTCATGTGGGCCTGGATGCCGTAGCCAAAGCCGCTGGTCGGTGCCGGGGCTGGCGCGGGGGGAGCACTGCCACCCGGCGCGCTGGCCTCGGTCGTGAGGGCGAAGGAAGGCAGGTGGCCGAGTTCCTTGGCGATGTCACCACCGTTGGCAACCGTCACCTGACCAGCACGCGCCCAGGGCACGTTTTCCTTCCATTCCTGGAGGACGGCGCGCTGGAGGCGAATGGCGTAGTGGTTGCCCATGTCCTTGATTTCGGAGACGGGCAGGCCGAAGAAGAGGAGCGGGTCGGCTACCGAGAAGTAAGTCGTGCGTAGCGCGGGGCGGGGGTTCAGAAGGGCCTGCCGCCGCTGCACGGACTGCTGGAAGGGAACGTTGTCGCCTTCCCAGTTGCCGGGCAACATGCCGGGCGTCTGTCGGCGCTCAAGCAGGGTCTGGTCGAAACCAGCCTGGCTCAACTCGTCAAAGGTGTTGACAAAGGCGACGTAGTTGCCATCGGGCCGCCACTGGAAGATGGCTTTCTGGAACGCCTGGGTGATGAAGCCGTCGCGCTTGAAGCGCTGCGAGACGGGGTAGCCGACGTTCTGAAGGCCGTAGCGGTTGAAGGCGGTGAGGAACCGCGCGTTGGTGTCGTCACAGACGGAGTAGCCACCGCCCTGGCCCCCGTTGGTCTCGGTGTAGAAGCGGCAGGTCGCGCCCGCCGCGATGGGCGGCGCAGGCTCGGTCACGAAGGTGTGCCCACCGCTCGGCGGCTGGGCCGGGGGCTGCGTCGGCCCAGCAGGAGGCTGGGTCGGCTGCGCGGGGGCAGGAGCCGCACCAGCGCGGAACTCTACCTTGACGACGTTGGCGTCACCAGGGTTGCAGGTGGCAGCGGTCTGGAAGGTGACCGGGGCCGAGAGCAGGGCACCGCCCCGGCTTTCTTCCACCGCCACGTTCCAGGTGTTGGCTTGCGGACCCTCCTTGAGGAAGATGTCCCAGCCGGAGGCGTCTGTTTCAGGGCGGACGTAGGTGCCGGAAACGGTAGAAACCTCACCATCACCCCACCAGAGGCGGATG
>DASVVH010000018.1:0-16545 GCA_036386615.1 Ardenticatenaceae bacterium | reverse complement strand
TCTACCCACTCCTCCGGCTCACATACAAGGAGAAGGTCGCGCCTATCGTCAAGGCGAGAGAGGGCAGCGAGCGCGGCACTGTCGTCAAGCATCTCCCGTTCGGTGGTTCTGAAAAGCGAGTCGCCTATTCTGCCGACGGAGTAGGTGCCGCTCCGCGTCTGTAGCCGGAACTGGGAAAAGCCATACGCCGCCTGCACCCGGTCAGCCTGGGGCAAATCGAGGAGGGTCCACCAGTGGTTATCGCTCTGAGCGCCTGAAGGAAGCGATAGTTGAATCCAGAGGTGTTCCGAGGCGAAACCGAGACTCAACGATTCGTACCACCTGCGCGCGGGGTGGTTGTCGGCAAAGACATCGAGGGCGAAGTCGCGCTGCTCCAGGTCGCGGGTCGCCTCTATGCCTGCCAGCAGTAACGCCTTTCCTACGCCCTGGCCCCGCAGCGAGGGCAGGACGTAGATGTGGTTGAGGAAGATGGTAGTGGGCAGCCGCCTGAACTCGGCCACTCCCACCGCAGCCCCATCCTGCTCGTAGACAAGGAACAGGCTGCTCCCGCCGCGTGGCTGAAGGTCAATCAGGTCGCGCAGGTAGTTCTCCAGGCCATGAGCGCCGAGGATGGTATAGGGCAGCAGCTCTTGCCGGAAACAGGCTCGGAATATCTCGGCCATTCGCCCGCTGTCAGCAGGAAGCGCGAGGCGCACTTTGGACAAATCAGACCTCGCTTCTGGTGCCACGTCGCTCCTCGTCCAAATCCAACATGACCCCGCGCGGATTAACCTCGACCCCCTCGTGTCTGAGGACGGAAGCAATCGTCAGCCATAGAATCTTCAAGTCGAGGAGGAGCGACAGGTTTTGTACGTACCACACGTCCAGGGCGAGGCGGTCATCCCAGCGAAGCGCGTTCCGGCCTTTCACCTGCGCCCAACCCGTGATTCCGGGCCTTACGCTGTGCCGCACCCGCTCCGCCTCGGTGTAGTACGGGACGTATTTCGTGATGAGAGGGCGGGGGCCGACGAGGCTCATCTCCCCCTTGAGAACGTTTATCAGTTCGGGGAACTCGTCAAGGCTCGACTTGCGGAGGAAGATGCCAAACGGGGTGAGGCGCTTCTCGTCGGGCAGCAATTTGCCCTCCGCGTCGCGTTCATCGGTCATCGTGCGGAACTTGATGACGGTAAAGTACTCTTCGTTCAGCCCGGCGCGTGGCTGGCGAAACAGCACGGGTGAACCCAGTCTGAGGCGCACCAGCAGGGCAACTACGAGCAGGACGGGCGAGAGCAGAAAGAGCACCAGAACCGCGAGGAGCAGATCGAGGAGGCGTTTACCGAATGCGCGATACATTTCGACTTACGCCCCTGCCCCGCCGACCATTGACGGCGAGCGACGACCCGATAGTGCATTGCGGATTGCGCCTTCAGGAGTGCCCCTCAACTGCGTAATTCCTGACATCATTGTTGCAGGACGGTGGTCTGGTACCACTGCCAGAAGCGCGCGACGCCTTCTTTGACGGAGGTTTGCGGCTGGTAGCCGATGAGGTTGCGGGCCTTGTCAATATCGGCGTAGGTATAGCTTATATCGGCGCTGACCATCGGCGTGGAGACCAGTTTGGCTTCGCGGCCCGCCAACTCCTCGATGTAGCGGACGAAATCGGCCAGCAGGATTGGCTCGCCGCGTCCGAGATTGATGACCTCGTAGCCGAGGGGTCTGTCCAGCGCGCCGATGATGCCTGAAACGATGTCCTCGACATAGGTCCAGTCCCGGTACATCTGGCCGTTGTTGTAGAGGGGGACTTCCTGGCCGAAGAAGATGTTGTCCAGAACCTTGTATGCCATCATGTCGGGGCGGCCACGCGGGCCGTAGACGGTGAAGAAGCGGACTGCGGTGAAGTTCAGGTCATAGAGATGGTGGTAGGAGAAGCCCAGCATCTCGGCGGCGCGCTTGCTCGCCGGATAGGGGGCGAGGGGGCGGTCACAGATGTCGGTCTCTATGAATGGAACCTGCTCGGTTGCGCCGTAGACGGAGGAGGTGGAGGCAAAGACGAAGTTGCCTACCTTGTGGTCCCGCGCGGCGTCGAGGAGGTTGAGCGTGCCGATGAGGTTTACATCATAGTAGAGATGGGGGTCTTCCATTGAGACTCTCACGCCCGCCATCGCGGCGAGGTGCGCCACCGCGTCGAAGCGGTACTCGGTGAAGAGGCGACCCAGCAGGTCGCGGTCACGGATGTCCCCCTTGACGAAGGTGAAGCTAGAGGAGGTTGGCGCGGAACGCTCCACCTCCGCGAGATTGGCGTGCTTGCGCGCAGGCTCGTAGTAGTCGTTGAGGTTGTCGAGGCCGACAACCGTGTCGCCGCGCGCCAGGAGCGTAGCCGCCGTGTGACTGCCGATGAACCCGGCAGCGCCCGTCACGAGAATGCGCTTGCTCAAGATGTTCCTCCTACGGAGAGTGGTTTGGCTGGGGCAGGTACGGCCTCTTCCATTGGAGAGAGGAGAAGGAAGAGGTCGCCACTGCGCCGGAGCGTGGCGAGTTGTCTACGCACGGGGACTTTCCAGTCGAGCGCCTCTTCCCCTACTACACGATAGCCGCTTTCGGCGACGACGGATGCCCATTGGCGGCGGGTCAGGAAGCAGGCTCCCGCTCCCTGGCTTCGGATGCCGCCTGCCCGCAGGAGGGAGCGGAGTGGTCCGGGCGCAGCCATCGTACTGAGGTAGAAGAGTAGCTGGCTTACGGTGTTCTCGCGGCCCAGCGATTCGTGATAAATCTCGCGCACGATAACGTAGCCACCCGGTTTCAGGAGGGATTTGGTCGAGCCAAGAAAGCTCGTGATGTTGCGTATGGTGGCGGCATAGCCACTGTAGTCAATCAGGTGGTGCATCAGGGCGCTGATACTCACGAGGTCGAAGCCGTGGGGGGCAAAGGGTGGCCTGGTGGCATCTGTTCTGACCAAATCCTTTCGCGCGTCGCGACGGTTTCTCCGCAACATCACGAAGGAGAGGTCCGCACAGACGACCCGCGCCTGTGGGTATTCCTCAAGCAGCAAATCGCCCCACGTTCCCGCCCCGGCTCCGATATCCAGTACATCCAACTCTGAGGTCGGTGTGTAGCTCGTGTGTTGGCGCAGAAAGCGGTTCTCGTTCCGGCAGAGCACCATGTACGTATCGGAGTACTTCTCGGCATATTCGCTGCTATGCTCGTCGAAGTGTTGTTGAACTCTTAGACTTCCACTCATCCTTGTTAATCGTCCTTCTCTCACCGCTTCAGGAGTGGGAGATTGCTCGCTTGTAACCGTTCATTTGATAGTAGCACGCCAGCGGCCTGTCCGGCCCGGCTTCTTTGCCTTTTCGCCCAGAAGGCGCGCGTACTCGTTCTCGACTTTTTTGAAGACATGGCGCTCGTCGAAACGCTCCAGCGCCATCCGGCGTCCCTCTTCTCCCATGCGGCGCGCAGTTTCCCGGTCGTTCAGCAGGGCCGTCATGGCGTCTGCCAGAGCCGCTACGTCACCGAGCGGAACGAGCAGGCCATTGCGGTTATGCTCGACAGCCTCCCGGCAGCCCCGGATGTCGGTGACGATGGAGGGCACCCCCAGCGCGGAGGCTTCCATTGGGGAGCGGGGGAAGCCCTCGCGGTACGATGGAAGCACGAAGAGGTCCATCAGAGCGTATAGCTCCGGCATGTCGTGCCGCCTGCCCGTGAAGGTGAAGCTGTCGGCGACGCCGTATTCACGGGCGCTTTCCGGCGTGAGCGCGTCGGGTTTGTCGGGGTCAACCGGGCCAATCACCAGAAAGCGAACCTTGGGGTTGCGCTCCAGAACGATTTTCGCCGCCCGGAAGAACTCCAGGATGCCCTTCTCGGCCACGAGGCGACCCACAAAGCCCACGATAGGCGCATCAGTGGGAATGCCGAACTCGCTCCTCAGCCGCGCAGTGGCATTCGGCGCGAGGGCGGCGCGGTCGAAGCGGCGCACATCAATCCCGTTGCCCAGGAACCTCATCTTTTCCGGCGGCGCGATACCCTCACGGATGGCGGTGCTGATGTCCTCACTGTTTTGCGAGAGGATAACGTCGGAACAGAGCGCGGCAATCTTTTCTACGATAACGTAGAAGCGCCGCCAGTGTGACGGCATGTGGTCGTGAAAGTAGAAGCCGTGCAGCGTATTGACGACGATGGGCACGCCCGCCAATCGCGCGGCAAGCTGCCCCAACAGCCCAGGCTTTGGGTTGTGGGTGTGAACTATGGTGAATCTCTCGCGCCGGATGACGCGGAAGAGCCGCCACAGGGAGACCACATCCGCGAGGGGCGTGAAGTTCCGGGTCATCGGGACGGGAATGTGGCGGATGCCCGCCGCCTGGACGGTGGGCACGTCCTCGCCCGCCGACGAGATACCGACAACCTCGTATCCCTGCTCCTGTATCTCGCGGAGCTGGTTGAGGAGCAGGTAGCGCAGGGCTATATCTACTGTCGTGATATGGGCAACTTTGGCCTTTGCCATCATGGGACGGGCTGGCTCCGCTGCTGGGCCTGCTTGATGTCGGAGATGAAGTAGCGCAGCTTGCCCGATTTCTCGCGCGGTATCTCGTCCACGAACTTCAGGTGGATTTGCACATTTTGACCGAGAACGCCCTTCAGTTGGTTCAGGAACTTCTCCATCGCCGAGTCCTCGTACTGCGAGCCTTTGACCACCTGAAGCTCGATGAGGTCGAGCGCTTTCTGCCGGGCCTGATGCTCGACGACCATCTCCGGCGTGAACGCCTCCTTGATGGCGTAGTAGATGGTCGTCCAGTGGGTCGGCTCGCCGTCACCGCGCAGCAGCACGTCCGCCGAGCGGCCAACGATGCTGACGAAGCCGGAGAGGCCCCGGTGCCGCCCGCACTCGCAGACCATCCCCGGCTCTTCCACCACGAGGTCGCCATTCTGGTAGCGGAGGAGGGGCATCACCGTGTTGCAAAAGCTGGTCAGGGTGAGCAATCCCGGTTCGCCAGGCAGCGCCGGGCGGCCCTGCTCGTCCAACACCTCGACTATGAAGTTCTCGTGCGTGACGTGCAACCGCCGCCCCTCCGGGCATTCGTAGGCGACGGCCTGCGCCTCCCCGGAGCCATACTCATTCATGACAGGACAGCCGAAGGCGCGCTCCATCTGCTCGCGCTGCCAGTCGTAGAGTATCTCGGAGGTGGGGACGATGAGCTTCAGGCCGAGCGCCTTCCCATCCCGCCCCGTCTCCTCGATGAAGCTGGAGAGGCGATAGATGCCACTGGTGTAGCCGTTGATGTAGCGAGGCTGGAACTTCAGCGCCTCGTCATAGAAATCGGCGAGGGTTTCGGCTGAGAGGTCGAAGGAGACGAGGCGCAGGCGGTTCTGGAAGAGGTCGCGCGCCCTCCAGATGAATCGCTGCTTCCCCGTGAGTGGGAAGCCCCAGACGCGAATCTGGCGGTCGGCGAAGCGGACGCCGTACCATCCCAGAGCGCGCAGTTTGACGGCGAAGTACCGCCCCACCGCATCCATGTTGACCAGCATCGAAAGCGGCTTCCCTGTGGAGCCGCTCGTGGAGATTTTGAAGGGCTTGTGTTTGGGCGGCACCGTTGATTGAAGCGCCTCGTTGTGCTCCCGCATCAAGTCTTTGGTGAGAACAGGGAACTGGGCAAGCCTCTCACGCGGGGTGCGCTGGTCGTCCGGGTCTATCCCCTCGCTCTGGGCTACGCGCTGGTAGTAGGGCACCGTCGTGACGGCGTGGCGGGTGATTCGGTCCAACTCCTGCTCCTGCCACCCCCGCATCCGGGCGGCGTCCCACCACTGCATAGCCTCCATGCGCTTGAGCCAGGTGTCGGGGCGTGCCCCGGTAAAATACCCACTCGCGCGGAAAATCAGATTCGCCAGGTCGTTGTTCATGCTATGGTATCCCTATCACTCCGGGGCGCGCTGGTGCAGTGAGGCCGCGCGCTCCGTTGTTACCTGACCGTTCCGCCAGGAGGCGGTGCGCTCGCGGAGATAACGGTAGAGGGCGTTCCGGCGCTCGCGCAGCACCTCTTTGTGGTAGTCCCGCGCCGCAGCGAGGTTGCGCTCCGACATCCCGGCGCGTCTATCGGGGTCTCGCAACACCTCGCCAATTTTGCGCGCGAGGGCCTGACTATCGCCGGGGGGCACCATCTCGCCAGGCGACAACAGTTCGGGAATGCCCCCGACATCCGTGCCGATGCAGGGCAAGCCTCGCGCCATCGCCTCTATCATGGCTCTGGGCAAGCCTTCCGTTCTGGACGGCAGCACAAAGAGGTCGGCTCTATCGAGTTGGGCCAGCACTGGCTCGCCCGGCGGCAGTTGGCCGAGGAAGGTGACTCGCTCCCCAAGGCCCAGTCTTGCCGCCTGGGCCTCCAACTCGCCGCGATGCGCGCCGTCACCCAGGAGGTTCAGCCGAAGGTCCAACCCCTCGGAGACGCATTGATTCACCGCGTCAATCAGCACGTCCGGCGCTTTGTACATCGCTTCCAATGTGCCCGCGAAGACGAGGAGGAAGCTCTGCTGGTTCGCGTCCACCTTTCGGGGGGCGGGCACGAAGGCTTCGCCGGGCAGGATGACGCTGGAATAATGGGTTGAGAAGGCATCGGGGGAGGAGGGGTAGCGTCGCTGGAGTGTATATGCCGTGACGTAGGAGACTGCATCGGCCCGTGCCACGAGGCGGCGTAGCCCCCGCGCGAACCACGAGCGGAAAAAACCGCGTAGCGGGTGATGGACGGCGTCCGGCGCGAATACGTCAAAGGGATCGCCCACGACCTCCACACCGTAGGGGTGGCCCGCCGCCAGCAGATAATCGGCGGCGATATTGCCGCTGAGGCCCGGCACTCGCAGAATAACGGCCTCGGCCTCCTTCATCGCCTCGTGTATGGCGCGGCGCACCTGCCGCCCTTTCAGCAGGTATTGGAGGGGGCCGTGATAGTAGGGCAGGGCGCGGAATGAGACGCCCTCGCCGTCAGCCCGTTTCCAATCTTCCGGCACTTCCAGCACAGGCTGAATACGAATGAGGACGCTGACGTGCTCGAAGACGTCAAGGTAGCGGGACCAGAAAGTGTAATTAAAGGGCCGCCCGGTCCACACCGCGCCATCCGGCGTGCGGGACATGCGCCCCTCGATGACAACCGTCAGGTTCATCTAGGCGGTCCCCTGCTCGGCGGCTGCGGGAGCTTCGATAGTGGTCCGGGACGAACCCAGCAGGACAATCATGAAGGGAATCAGGCCATTTTTAATCTGGAAGAAGATGAGGTTATCTGAGTCGTAGACCAGCAGGGCGAAACAGAAGTTGACCAGCAAGGGGACAAGGAGGAACCGGCTGTCGTCAGTGCTGCCCCACGTCATATACCAGTGGCGCACGTTCTTCAAAGCTGCCGCGAGGATGAGAAAGGTAAAGGGCACGATGTAGAAACCGAAGTTGAGCATTGCTTCGCCCGCGAGGCCGTACTGGCGCGACGACGCGTAGATTCCAGGCAGGTAGGAGCCTTGTCCATACTGGATTTCCGTCCCCTCCTTTAACTTCGTAGGGGGACGGTCGGGCCAAATGGCCCTGGGAATCAGGAGGGCAACCCCCCCGACATAGGTGCGACCCCAACTGTATTGGTAGTCGCTACCAGGCGTGCGTAGCTGGTGAAGCAGGAATGCCTGCACATCGCTCCGGCCAAAATCACCTACCACCACAATCTCAAGCGTGCGGCCCGTTTCAAAGGCGAGTTCGGACTGGGCGTCCAGGTCTGTCAAGGTGGCAAAGGCGGCACTCCCTGCCCCCTTATATAACCCGTATAGGTAGACGAATATAAACAGGACCAGAAGCCCTGTCAGGATGAACTTCTTGGAGAAGGGTCTAATCCAGACGTGCAGGAGCATCACCGCCCAGAGCATGCTCCATATCGTATTGCTGCGGCTGCCACGCAAGCCCCCGAAGAGCATGCGGAGCACGAAGAATGCCCCTACCACCAGGATAACAAACAGCCAGTGCCTGCGCCAGCTTTTATCTTTTGCATAGACTACAAAGGCGAACAGGGCCAGAAGCGGGAAGGCTTCCGCAATCATCAATATCCAACCCGTGCCGGACAGAGCGCTGGTGCCGTCTTCAAGGCGCTGGTCGCGGAGACCAATGTAGCCGAAAACGCCGCCATAACGGTAGAAGAGCAACACCTGAACGGCTCCGGTCACAATCAAGGCTAGCGTCACGAGCGGGTAGAATTTTCGCTTGTCTATCTGCCAGACAACGCGGTTCGTTACACGCTGCTGTTCACTATCAGTGCTCTTCGACCGCGAAGACATGTAGAAACGGTATAGAACCAGCCCCGCCGCGTTGAGAATTGCCATCCCTCCCAGCCAGACTCGCCAGTCTTCGGGCGGAATGACGCGTCCCATCCACGCGTCCCAGTGAACGTGTAGCAGGGGAGCAAGAAAGAAGAAGTGGAAGGCCAGCAGGCTCACGATGCCCAACGGGTCCAGGATGTCTACGCGACCCCGGAGCCACTGCACGCAATCCGTCCCTATCAGAACGCCACAAACGAATAGGGGAACGATGAACCAGTGAAGGAAGGCGTCGGATGAGAAGACAAACGCCACAACAATGAACGCGCAGATGTAGAAAGCAATGACGCCATCTACGAGAGTAGATGGTAGGGGTTTTGATGTGCGTTCTCGCGTGAGTTGAGGGAAGGTAGTAGCCATGCTGGTCCTATCCGAAATCAACGACGACAGCTTTGAATTTGCCATTCGCGCCACGCGGTATCGCATCCAGGTACTCGAACTGTACGTTCACGTCGAGTAGCATGCGTGACGTAATCTGCGAACGAATCTGCTCCTCCAGGTAGATCGTGCTTACCGCCTCGGCCTCACTCGTGACGAGCTTGCAGACGAACTGCTCGTATCCTTTTTGAACGATTTGAGCCTCTTTGATGCCGCGCAGGTTCTTGGTGGCGTGGAAGCAGAGGTAGCCAATCTCGCGGCCATCGCGCGTCTTGACCAGGTCTTCCGAACGGCCCTGGATGGTGCCGATGGTGGGCCAGGCAAGGCCACAGGCGCAATTGGTCGCGTAGCCGGTGGACTCCACTACGTCACCCAGGTCGTACCGAATCATCGGCATGCTCCGGCGAACCAGCCCCGTCACGACGACCCTGCCACGCTCACCTGCCCGAACCTGTCGGCCCTTGTCATCCACGATTTCAATAATCCCACCCATCGGATGAATGTGCAGGTTGCCCGCCTCGCATTCCAGTGCGAGGTGGCTCCCTTCCTGGGAGCCGTAGAGGTTGAAGACCTTGCGACAGAGGGTCGCTTCGATTTCGGTACGCCAGTGAGGCTGGAGCACTTCCGATGTGACCACCGCTACCGTCTCGTCCCTGAAAGGGCTGCGCTCCCCGGCGAAGACGAGTGCTAGCTGGTGGACGGCGGAGGCATACCCATAGATGATCTGGGGCCGGAGTTGGTAATACAGTTCCAGAATGGCATCGCGGTTCGCCTGGTTCATAGAGTAGATGGAGAGTGCAAGTGCGCCCGTCAGTCGGTCGGTCCAGGCCAGCTCCTTCGCTTCCGGCGAGGGCGTCATGAACCCGGACAGAGATAGCATCCGGGGCTTCCGCGTGCCACAGATGCGCGCGTACCACTCTTCCAGGATAGCCCGCACCATGCCCTTCTCCCACACCGTCGCCGCGAGACGGAGCGGGGTGCCGGAGGTGCCACTCGTGGTATGGAACGTTGTCATCGGCAGTAAAGGCTTTGCCCACAGCTCCTCGTTGTGGCTCCGCACGGTCTGCTTGTCGAGGATGGGCAGTTTCGGCAGCCAATCCAGGATCTGTTCTCCCCGTCCGGCCAACGACGGATAGGAATCGAGGTGCTGCTGGTAGTATGGAACCCTGGTGCGGGCAAATTGGTACATGCTCTGGAACGCCGAAGCCTGATAGGCCCAAAATTCCTCGGCGGATAGATTCCACGCCCCGCGTACCCGGTTGCGGTAGGGAACCCCCGCCCAACTCTTCACGAGGCCGTTCAGTCCGGCTCTCGTCGCTTTCCAGTCGCCTCTCATCTGCCTTCCCCGATTTTTCTAGCCATCAATGCTCAAGTCGCGCATCAGCGCCGCAGAGTTGCTGGTGGTCGCCGGAACTCACGTTATCACGGCCTTGCCAGCCGCCTGATGACGGAGGGCGTACCAGTTCACCAGCAGATTGCCCAGCGCGTGAACGGTGAGCGATAACGCCAGTGCCCACGCGGCCCCTCGCAGCGCCGCCAGAGGAACCAGCCAGGCACAGGCGGCAACCGCAACCAGGGTTACAACGACGTACAGCACCAGTTGTGCCTTGAAGTAGCGAGCGGCCATTAGCCCACAGTTGAGGAACGACCCCATGTAGCCGATTGCCGCCGCCACCATCACCCACAGGAAGACGTCAGTGTGCTCGGCATATTCCGGGCTATACAGCAGAAGGAGCACTGACCTCCCCGCCAGGAGCGCGACGAGAATGCCCGCACCGCCAAGTAGCGCGCCAATGCCGACCAGCCTGAGAAGCAGCCCGCGAAAGGCGTTTCCATCGCCATTTGAATAGGAACGCGCCAGACGAGGCATCGCCGATTGGCCCAATGCCGTAATCACCGTGTTTCCGGCGACGACGAGGTAGGCCAGAGCCGCGTAGATACCAAGCTCTCTTTCGCCCAACGCCCACTGCACGAAGTAGCGTGGAATGTTCGGATTGAGCGTGATGAGCAGCGCGGCAGCGCCTAGCGGCAGAGTCGTCAGGGTCAACCCCTTCAGCTTGGCGGCGCTCCAGCGCGGGCGCACCGCCCGGATGCCCTGCTCACCGGACATCTCCGGCTCCGCGCGCAGAATCATAATGCCACTGCGGATATCGTAGATGAGGACCATCGCCCAACTGAGCGCCAGCCCCACTACGCCCCAGAGCACACTACCCGTGAGGTAGACCACTCCCCCGAATACCAGCAGGGAAAGTGGCCCCTTAAGCATCATGGACTTGGCAATACGGTCAAAGCGCTCGTGCTGCTGGAACATGCCATAAAAGACATCGCTCACAGCCTCAACAGATTTCGCCACCCCCATAAACAAGATTACTAGCCCCTGACTGACCGTATCTCTCGATAGAACCATCACCGCGAGAACAATCAGGAGCGCGACGCTGATGGTCACCAGACGTAGGCCAAAGTAATCGCCGAAGAGGTACCCGTGCTTCACGTCGGTGGCCTGCACGTTTCGCAGTTGCAGGTTGGTGAAAATCACGATGGGCGAGCAGATTGCAAGGGCCAGGGCGAACAGACCGACCATTTCAGGGCTGCCCAGCTTGGCGAGCACGACCAGCATCCCCCATTGCGAGGCCGCGTAGACCACGTTTCCCATGAACGTCCAGGAGAAATTGGCTCGAAGGGACAACCGCTTGCCGGGGCTGAATGGGACCTGTTGTGTAGCGGGTGCCTCTATCGGCACCAGTGGCTCAACCGTCGGCTGCGAAGGATTCACCTTATTCACCTGTCGCTTCCAGCGCCTGGGGGTTCTGGGGGTCAATCTCCAGTACCTTCTGCCACGTCTCGGCGGCAGCCGGTTGATTCCCCATCTCCGTATAGAGTTGCGCCACCGTGACCCAGCTTCGCGCGGCCCGCTCAGAACGCCCCTCGGCCTCGGCGAGGCTCGAATAGGCCCGGACGGCATCTTCCAGACGACCCGCCGCGCGATACGCCCTCCCCAAATCAATCCAGACCCAGTAGTACGTCCAGCCGCGCTGAATCGCCTGCTCCAGATGGACGATTGCCTCTTCGACGCGCCCTTCTGCGAGAAGGAATTCTCCTAACGCGTACTCGGCTCTGCCTGTTGCTGGTGCCGCCTCAATTGCACGGCGGTACCAGCTTTCCGCGAGTTCCGCGTTGCCCTGCTGAACCAGCGCATCGCCAATCATGATGTAAGCCCTGGCATCTTCCGCATTGATGCTCAACGCGGTTTCCAACTGCGCTACAGCGTCCTCGTATCGTTCTAGGCGGATATACTGATCGCCCAAATCGAGGCGCGCGATATAGATGTAGGGTTCCAGGGCCACTGCCTGCTCGAACGCACCCGCAGCCGCCTCCTGGTCATCCAGGGCAACGTGGGCGCGGCCCAGTGCCCTGTAGATGGAGCTGCGAAGCGATGACCGCCCGCCAAACTCCAATCCCCGCTCGTAACTACTGATGGCCTGCTCCCACTGCCCTTGAAGTGCATAGGCGCGGCCAAGCTGGTAGTGGGCGGTGCTCAGACGGGGGTTGAGCGTGAGGGCCAGTTCCGAATACTCCACCGTCTGTGCCGGGTCGCCAACGAAGAACGCCTGATCGGCCCGGCGGGCGAAGCCTGTCGCAATCTCCTCCGGGCGGGCTGAGTTCCAGAGGGCAATCGCCTCCTCGCGCGCTCCCAGAGTGTATGCACTCCAACCCGAAAGGTAGCGGGCAACGCTGTCGTCCGGCTCCTGTTCAACCGCCCGCGCGAGGAGCGCCTGGGCCTCCTCATAGCGGCCCATGTGGAAGGCGGCAGCGCCCGCCGAGCGATAGGCACCGCTTGAAATCAACTCCTCCTGTAGGGCCTCTTCTACGCCAGCCGCCGAGCCGAGTTGCTTCATAAGCTCGACATGCAGGGCATTGCGGGCGGTGATGGGAGCCGCGTGGAATAGCGCCCTGTACAACACCAGTGCCGCGAACAGCGCCCCTGCCACGAGGGAGAGCGCGCGTGGCAGGGGCATCGGTGTGACGGTTTGCTTAACCATAAGGCTGGACCCGCCGAGCTAGGCGGGCAAAGGCTCCATGCGCTGTTGGGTGCGACGGGTGTTCACAATCAGGTTGGCGCTCCCGTAAATAGCTGGCATGTCATAGAGCGAATGGTCGGTGGCGATGACGACGCAATCGGCCTCGTGCAGAGCCGCGTTGAGGTCCGGCACACTGGTCATGTCAAGCCCCTCGTAGCGCAGGACGGGAACGTGCGGGTCGTGGTAGGCCACTTCGCCGCCCTTCTCCTGAAGCAGGTGGATGATATCCACCGACGGGGATTCCCGCATATCGCTCACGTCCTTTTTATAGGCGACGCCGAGCACGAGAATCCTGCTCCCCTTCACAGCCTTGCCTGCCTCGTTGAGCGCATCCTGCACCCGCTGAACCCAGTAGCGCGGCATATTCGTGTTGATGTCGCTCGCCAGTTCGATGAAGCGGGCGTTGTAGTCCAGCGTCTTCAGCTTCCAGGAGAGGTAGAGCGGGTCAATGGGGATGCAGTGCCCCCCCAGGCCGGGGCCTGGGGTGAACTTCATGAAGCCAAAGGGCTTGGAGGCCGCCGCCTCGATGACCTCCCAGGCGTCAAGGCCCAGCTTGTCGCACATCAGCAGCACTTCATTGACGAGGCCGATGTTCACCGCGCGGAAGGTGTTTTCCAGCAACTTGACCATCTCCGCCGCCTCGGTGGACGAGACCGGCACCACGTGCTCGATAGCCGATTCGTAGAACGCCTGCCCCACCTCCAGGCAGGCGGGCGTCTCCCCGCCCATCACCTTCGGCGTGTTCTCCGTCGTATAGTCGGTGCGACCAGGGTCCACACGCTCCGGCGAGAAGCAGAGGAAAAAGTCCTTGCCCGGCTCCAGGTTGCTGCCGTTGCCGACCAAGCGGGGCAGAATAATCTCGGTGGTCGTGCCGGGGTAGGTCGTGCTTTCCAGCACGATAAGCATTCCGGGGTGGAGGTAGCGGGCAATCTCGTCCGCCGCGTAGATGATGTACGAGATGTCGGGGTCGCCCGTCTTGCGGAGCGGGGTCGGCACGCAGATGGAGACGGCGTCACATTCCATCAGGGCCGCATAGTCCGTCGTAGCGGACAGCAGGCCGCGAGAGTGGTGCCCGTTCGAGCCATTCGAGGAGGGTTCGCTGGCGGGAGAGGTGTACTGCGCCAGCGTCTCGGAGGCGATGTCTTCGATATACGATTGGCCCCGATTAATCGCCTCAACCTTGCGACCATCCACATCTATGCCGATGACCCGGTACCCGGCTTTAGCGAAGACGACAGCGAGCGGCAAACCAACGTACCCCAGGCCGATGATGCCGACGGTCGCCGTGCGATTGGTGAATTTTTCGATGAGAGCGTCTTTCATCTTCTGCCCCTTATTCGTTATGTACAGATTCAGCCTGCATCTGCTCCCCTCGCAGGAAGCCCTTGTTCAGGAGGTAGTCTATAATCAGGCGAGCATTTTCTTCCGGCGTGTGGCTCACGGTGTCCAGCGTTAATTCAGCGTGTTCCGGCGGCTCGTAAGGGTCATCTATTCCCGTGAAGTCCTTAATCTCGCCGCGCCGCGCCATGGCGTACATCCCTTTCGCGTCACGCGCCTCGCACACCTCCAGGGGCGTGTCCACGAATAGCTCCACGAAGTGATCAGAGCCGACCATGTTGCGAACGTCGTTGCGCGTGGCGCGGTACGGGCTGACCGCCGCGCAGATGGCTACGCCGCCGTGACGCACAATTTCGGAGGCGACGAAGCCGATGCGCCGAACGTTCGTGTCACGGTCCTCCTTGCTGAAACCGAGACCTTTGGAGAGGTGAGTGCGAACCACGTCACCGTCCAGCACCGTCACCTGCCGCCCATGCTCCAGCAGAAGCACAGTAAGCACCTCCGATGTCGTGGACTTGCCCGCGCCACTCAGTCCGGTGAACCAGATGCAGACGCCCTGGCGGTGCCGGGGCGGGTAGCTCTCGGCTAGAATCGCGGCCACCTCAGGGCGCGTGAACCATTCCGGCAGGAGCCTGCCACTGTCCAGATACTCCTCCCGCACCTGCGTGCCGGAGATGGAGGCGGTGGGGGCGTGGGCCGGAACCCGCGAGGCCTCCTCGTACCGCCCTTCGTCCGGTAAGTATAGCACCTCGCCAAAAGGAACAGCGCGAACCCCCAACTCCTCGCCGAACTGCTCCACGAGTTCCTGGGCCTCCAATGGGCCATAGAAGGGCTGGCCCGCCGAATCAAGGCCGGGGCTGGCGTGGTCCCGCCCGACGATGAGATGGTTGCACCCGTAGTTGCGGCGGATGAGCGCGTGCCACAGCGCCTCGCGCGGGCCAGCGAGCCGCATGGCGAGCGGCAAGAGGGCCAGCAGCAGGCGCTCCGGGTCGTAGTATCGTTCGGCCAGCGCCTTGTAGGTGCGAACCCTGGTGTAGTGGTCCACGTCGCCCGGTCTGGTCATGCCGACGACGGGATGCAACAGCAGGGCACCATCCACCGCCTGCGTCGCCCGCTTGGTTAGCTCCTCGTGGGCGCGGTGGAGCGGGTTGCGCGTCTGGAAGGCAACGACGTTGGCGTGCCCCAGGCGCTCAAGGCGGGCGCGCGTTTGGGCGGGCGTCAGGCGCAGTGGCTGGAAATCGTAGTGGCGGGGCATCTGCAACAGTTGCAAGCGCCCGGAGATGTTCACCTTCCCCCAGCGATGCATCTCCGCGACGAGGGGATGGCGCGGGTCCCGCGTGCGGAAAATTTCCTGTGCGGCCTCGTCCAGCTCCCAGTCGTAGCACTCCTCGACGGTCATAATCGCCAGAAGGTCGTTCGTGGCGTCTCGCAGCGCGATGTCCTGGTCAAGCGGTGCCTGCGTTCCTTCTGGGACGGGCAAGGTGATGGGAATGGGAAAGATGGAGCCGTTGGCGAGGCGCATCTCGCCGAGCACGCGCTGGTAATCTTCTTTGCCCATGAAGCGGTCAAGCGGGGAGAATCCGCCGCAGGCCAGCAGTTCCAGGTCGCAAACCGACCGCTGGGAGAGCTGAATGGAGGGCAGGCGGTTGGCGTAGGCCGTGAGTTCGTCGCGGGCCTCGCTCGGCACTCGTAAATCTACGAGTTGGCCGCCGTAGGGCTGAATTAATGTTGCGGGTGTCACGCTCATGATGACCTCGATTCTTGAGACACAAACTTCTTCCCCGCCGCGAGATGATGGTGCGCGCCGGGCAGGATGCGGGGCCGGGAACGGGTTGGGCGGGCACTCAGCGGCGGAAGGGTGGCAGGTATCGTCGGGGGCATCAGGAGAGGGAGTGCGAGTTCAGTTCAGCAGGCTCGACGAGTTCCGTGACGAGGAAGCAACAGCGCGTCCAACCCCACAAGGTCTCCGCTGTTGCTTCCTCTTGTAAATCTATCCGCTAGCCGCGCCGGGGGACAACGCTCAACATGAGGGCGCGCATCTTCGCGCCCAGCGTGGGCTGTTTGGTCTCGCCACCCTGCTCATTGGTCGGGTAGTAGTAATAGTAGTAGCCCTGCGCTCCGGCACGGACACCGTTCAACACGACACCGAGCATCCTGGCCTTGACGCTGCGTAGCTGGTCTATGGCTTTCTCTGCCGTATGCATGCGGGTTGAATTGGCGCGCAGCACCAGCAGCACGCCACTGGCCTCGCTCGCCACCAGGGAGCTGTCGGCGACGGCAAGCACGGGCGGCATGTCAAGGATGACGATGTCGGCGGCTCCCTCAAGCTCATGGAGCAAATCTCGCATGCGCTGGGAGCCGAGCAGTTCCGCCGGGTTCGGAGGGAGGGGGCCACTCGATAGAACCTGCAAGCCCTCAATGTCAGTCCTCTGCAAGTAGC
>DASVVH010000017.1:0-4453 GCA_036386615.1 Ardenticatenaceae bacterium | reverse complement strand
GGTTCTGCTGGGCTTCCCTTAGCGTGAGTGCGATCCAGGCTAGAAGATCGCCGGGCACTATGCCCTCGCGCCTCGATAACCGTCTACGCTCTATAGTGAACCTGTCACCCGCATCAACGTCCACTATGAAGCACAAGGCTTCCGGGTGTTCCACTTGGTCTTCATCCGTAGCGTATCTCATGAACTGATAGTTGCCAGACGCATCCTGAACAGTTACACGGTCACCCAGTTGAAAATCGCCCTGCATAGATTGCTCCACTCTCTTTCGTTGGCGCACCCTCGGAGACAGCCCGTCTTCCAGGTCGCCTATGCGTATTCACGATAGCGCTCAGGCTCCTTTTCGCCATAGAGCACACGAAATTGGTGGTTATGAGGGGCCGCATCGTGAAGCGGTTCGGTAATATAAGGGTCAGATGTATTACGACGCTGCTCTGCGGAAATCCATGATGCCTTTTCTTGATAGTACCGCCGCCGTTCCTGTGGGCTCATATCCTTGGTCGCTTCATAGTTGTGGGCGCGCACGGCACTCAACCAGTCGGGCTGGTAATGTTTCTCTTCGTTCGTTCGTGGCCCCGTCGCCTCGTCTATGTGTTCCATGTTGTTCGATCTCCTCACGGGTACACCTGCAAGATCACATCAGGCGTAAGGATGTTTAGTGTAGCATACCCTTCTTGTACGTTTACATCGTTATAGGCGGTCACTTTGTTCACGAAATCTGAAACATTCCAGGTAGCCAGGGCATCACAGCCAGCTATCGTTGCGAGGGCCACATGCGTAGCATCATCAATATGCCTCTGCGTAATTACGCCCGCGCGAATGTAGGCATCTGCAAGTGTGTCTGATGCAGGCGATTCATAAATCCAATCGCAACCCGGCAACATTGCCAATTCGGTGAACACTATTCGGACAGACAGCGGAGCATCAGCAATCTCGGCGGCCACTAATGTGGATGTGACCAATTGATAGTCCCCGCCGCGTAAACGCTCAAAGAGCTTGTCCGCCGTTGCTCCCTGCCAAGCGACGTAAGGCGGGTAAGCGCCAAAGACATTGCTGTCCAAATACAGTCGCATCTAACTCTTCACATCCAGCCTCGCCCTTCGGGGGCTTATTCGTGTGGGTAGCAGCGTTTCGCGGAGAATTAACCATACCTGTCAAGTTGTGACTGGATTATACATTCATCAGAGGAGGTGTCCAGAGGGCTTTGTCTCTACAATTGGACTTCTCAAACGCGCTGTCTGTTGGGCAGTCATATCTATTTTGAGAAGTCGCTGATCCGCCATCTAGCGGATTGCCATTTAGGACACTTTCTGCTATCCTCCTATCACAATTGAATGCAAAGGCAATGACGAGGACGAGTAGCGGCGCACCGAGCGCCAGAGAGGCAGGGTCACCGGCTGGAAGCCCCGCCCGCCACACCGCCGCGAACACCCCCTCCGAGCCAGGTCTGCCAATCGTAACCTTTACGTAGTAACAGGCTTCGGGTCGCTCCGTTACCAGCATGAGAAGCGGCGTCGCCTCGCGCGGCGCAACGCGGGTGGAACCACGGGAGTTACTGGCTCTCGTCCCGACTCAGGGACGAGAGCTTTTTGTTGTCCGACGACCGACGACCGCTAACAGCTTGCGGAAACGGCATAACGCACCAACAGTAGGCGCTTTAGGCGAAGGCTCAAAGACGCAAGGACGCAAAGGGGTTTATCGAGAACGGCAAAGTATTTCTGAGGATTCCGTTGCCCTTATCTCGCATCTCGTATCTCGCATCTCATATCTCGTATCTCGTATCCCGAAGGAGGCACTATGACCGAAGAAGGCGAAACCAATACCCGTTGGCGGTAGAGGGATGAGCAGAACCCTCTACCGCGCCAGAAGCGTTCTGCATAACCCTCTACATCCAACAGGAGCAAAATCATGTCTTCCAGCGCCTGGGACTCTCAACAAGCCGACCAACAGTTGCACCGCCTGCTCTCGGAAAAGCTGGCAGGCGACCATGATGCCGTGCGCCGTGTCGAGGCACTTATCCACGAACTCAGCGTCGCGCTTCGTGCCGACTCCTGGGAATTCGCCCCACCCGCCAACATCAACAACGGACGCATCCCACACTGCTAACGCGATGCGGGATACGCGATGCAGGATGCAGGATAACGGCGTGACTCCATTCCTGTATCTCGCCTCCCATATCTCATTCAGGAGCTAACTACCATGATTGACGCACAACCCAAGAGCCTCTACCAGGAGGCGGAGAAACACATCCCGCAGGGCTACGACCCTGAACTCTACAAGGTCCGGCACAGCGCCGCGCACATCATGGCACAGGCTGTGCGTGAGCGCTTCGAGCCGGATGGTCCTGTTCGTGTAGCCATTGGCCCCCCTATCGAGGATGGCTTCTACTACGACTTTGAGCTACCCCGCTCGCCCAACGAGGAAGACCTTGAGTGGGTCGAGAGCCGGATGCGCGAAATCATCAAGGGCCGCCACCCCTTTGAGGTGCGCGAGGTATCGGCAGACGAGGCGCTCGAACTCTTCAGGGACGAGCCTTACAAGCTCGAACTCATCGAAGGGCTGGCGCGGGGACAGGTGGACGACTACGGCAACCCGCTCCCCGAAGGCGAGGCGGCACGCATCACGCTCTACCAGCAGGACAGCTTCGTGGACCTCTGCCGGGGGCCTCACGTCCGCGACACGGGCCAGATTAAGGGCACGGCCATCAAGCTGATGAGCGTGGCGGGAGCCTACTGGCGTGGCGATGAGAAGAACCCACAACTCACGCGCATCTATGGCACGGCATGGCGCAAGCAGTCCGAGTTGGAGGAATACCTACACAACCTTGAAGAAGCGAAGCAGCGCGACCACCGCAAGCTGGGCCGCGAGTTGGGACTGTTCGCCGTCGAGCCGCAGATGATAGGCCAGGGCCTCGTCCTCTGGATGCCCAACGGGGCCATTATCCGCGACCAGCTAGAGCGCTTCCTGAAAGCCGAGCAGCTAGGCGCGGGCTACAAGCCTGTCTACACGCCCAACATCGCCAAACTCGACCTCTTCAAGACGAGCGGCCACTACCCCTACTATAAGGAATCGCAGTTCCCGCCCCTTGAGGACGAGGAGGGCAACGCCTACCTGCTCAAGCCCATGAACTGCCCATTCCACATCATGATTTACAAGCAGGAGCTACACTCCTACCGCGACCTGCCCGTCCGCCTCGCAGAGTTCGGCACGGTCTACCGTTGGGAGAAGAGCGGCGAGGTCAGCGGCATGACGCGCGTTCGTGGCTTCACACAGGACGACGCACACCTCTTCGTCACGCCCGATCAGGTGGAGCAGGAGTTCGCGGACGTGGTGCGCCTGACGCTCAAGGTGCTTAACACGTTCGGCCTCAGCGACTATCGTGCCCGCGTCGGCATCCGCGACCCGAACAGCGACAAGTACGTGGGCGAGCCGGAGGTCTGGGAGAAGGCGACACAGGCCATCCTGAACTCGCTGCAAGGGTTCGACCTCGAATACACGGTGGAGGAGGGCGAAGCCGCATTCTACGGACCCAAGCTGGACTTCGTCGTGCGCGACGTGCTCAAGCGCGAATGGCAGCTTGGCACGGTGCAGGTGGATATGAACCTGCCGGAGCGGTTCCAGCTTGAATATATCGGCGAGGACAACGCGCCGCACCGCCCCATCATGATTCACCGCGCGCCCTTCGGCTCGCTGGAGCGCTTCATCGGCATTCTCATCGAGCACTTTGGCGGGGCCTTTCCGCTCTGGTTCTCGCCCGTGCAGGCTGTCGTCATTCCCATCGCCGACCGCCACATCGAGTACGCCAACGAGGTCCGAGGGCAACTTATTGAGGCGGGGCTGCGGGCTGATGTGGACGCCAGCGACAAGCGCATGAACGCCAAGATTCGCGAGGCGCAGTTGCAGAAGGTGCCTTACATGCTCGTCATCGGCGACAAAGAGGTCGAAAACCGCGCTGTCGCCGTGCGCCTCCGCACGAACGAGAATCTCGGCGCGATGGCGCTGGATAGCTTCGTTGAGATGGCAAAGCGCCTCGTCGCTGACCGTTCCCTTGACCTGCACTAGCCATCGCCTTTCCACACGACGGAGTCAATCCAAGGGGCCTTCTACTATCAGTAGAAGGCCCCTTGATCATTCTTAAACCCGTCTCACTGCTATTCTCGCCGCGCATGTTATAAAGCACCTTAGTGGGCGCATAGAAATTACTTTCCGTCGTACTGGCCTTTTCTATCCGCCGATACTGGCCGATACTGGCGAAGCTCCCCTATGGCCCACTCCCCCTTTGTCTAATCCTCACCTTGGTACTCCTTGGAACACTGCTCAGGGCAATCGCATCAAAATTGAAGGGACGATAGGATAGAGGCCCAAAGTTGAACAAGGAGAGCCGCCATGAGCCCGAATCCGACAGCGAGCATCTTGGAGCACTTTGCGGAGCTGAATGATCCGCGTGTGGAGCGGA
>DASVVH010000016.1:0-1807 GCA_036386615.1 Ardenticatenaceae bacterium | reverse complement strand
CCGTTGCAGGTCGGCTGGTGCTGCCGCCTCCGTTGAGAGAGCAACGTAACAGGCGGACGCGTACTGAAGGGAGCGCGACAGGAGGGGGCGCAGGTATCGGATAGCCTCCGCCCCACCGTCCTGCAGGCTGAGGTGAAGGAGGAGCGCGTGCGTCTGCTCGGTCGGTAGAACCGAAGTCACCTGCCGCACAGCGGGCCCCAGGCTACCCTGTGCTAGAAGGGCGAGAACGGCTCGGCTGGCGGTGGATGCGGATCGCTCTGGAGCAATGGTCTCCCGGACCAGTGTGGCTGGCGCAGCGAGCGCGAAGCGGCCGGTGTAGGTGGCGCGGCACTCCTGTGTCGAGGTGTGACACGCGACGAGCGGAGAACGGCGGAGCCAGCAGAGCAACAGCGCGTCCAGCCGGAGCCAACCTGCTGCCCAGGCAGCAAGCATGGCCGTCGCGAGGACGAGTGGTGCCGGGCGCGACAGGTTAACGATGATGGCGGCGAGTATCAGACTGCCACCGCCGACCACCAGCCGTAGCGCCCGCAACCGCTCCTGCAACCGCAGCTCTGGCATCTCCGCAGAAGGTCCTCCTCCCCGGCGCGCCCTCTCGCCTCGCTGCACCTCGCGCGCGCGCCTGTCCACCCAGAGCACACCCGCGTCCACCGCCAGCGCCCCCAGACCGTACGGAAAGGCGAATACCCAGCTCACCACAACCGCCGCGAGCGGCGCGACGGGAAAGAGACCAAACAGGAAGCTCGCGCCGACGCGGATGGGCGATACCATATACAGCAGCCAGTATTGAATCTGGTGAGTTATCATGATGGGTAGGCTGACAGCCATGGCTTGAATACAGAAAGCAATAACTGCCCAGCCCACAATTTGTCCATTGCCCTGCACGAGGGCCAGGACGACGAGGGGTAGCAGCAGGGTGGCGGTCACGGTAAGACGAGAGCGCCAGGCGTCGCGCCAGATAGCACGGTGTTCACTGTGCTGTTTCCGAACAAACGCGACCGGGTCCATATGTTGCTGAAGGAGAGAGGCGAGCATGGGTTGCCTCGAAGGGGCGTCCGCCGCCAACAAACAGGGGCGAATGTCAGCCGTTGTCTCCCCGGCCTGAGAGCAGGGCGTGGAGAGCAGCGACATCATCGGTCATCAGGTCGGCGTACCACTCGGCGAAGGTTCGTGCCTGCTCCTCGTCCAGTTGGAGTGCCTGAGCCGCGCGGCTCGCGTGGGTGCTCGCGGTTTCCCGTAGTTGGCCGCTCGCCCGCTGTGCCTCAAGTGCCTCCGGCGATAGCGTCCTGGTTAGCGCGTCAGTGGCAAGATAGCTCGCGGCCAACACCTCCAGTGCAGATAGACCACCAGAAGTCCCTCCAAGGTGACCCAGGGTCAGAGCGAACCCGCCATCCAGGGCGAAGCGGCCTCCCCGTGCATCCACGTATCCAAAAAAAGGGGTGGCAATGTCTGCCAGCTCCACCGCCTGGGCGGGGGCGACGGCAGCCAGGATCTGCCCAGCCAGAGCGCGCACGTACTCGGGTAGGGACAGGGTTGTTGGGACCGGAGGTAGAAAACTGAGGTTCGGCTGGCCGAACTCCAGAGGCGTGGGCAGCATTCCGGCTTCCGCCTCCATCGACAGCTCCAGCAGCTCCAGATAGTTGACCATGCAGAGAGGGCAGAGATCCAAGTGACGCTTGACCTCCGGGTATTCTGTTCCGACGGGCAGACCACCCATCTCCGCATCCACATAGGTGGGAATCCACGCCTGGCACTCCTCACAACTTAGATCGTCAGGCGGGGCATCCGCCACGGCTCGCAACAGGTGCGC
>DASVVH010000015.1:0-4258 GCA_036386615.1 Ardenticatenaceae bacterium | reverse complement strand
GCAAGCAAAGATTTATGCCTACATTACAAGCGGGTTCGCACAGTGTCTGTTAATTCTGTCTCATTCTTCAAAATACGTCAAGTCATACTTTATCTGTTACAGGATTCACAAAAGGAACTTGCCCCCCTCCATGATGGGGGTGCCGTCGGCCCATATCGAGCAGCGCGTGGAGATGGCATCTACGTGAATGTCGCTGTCCCACCCGGCATTGGTCACTTCGGGAAGGGGGCGACCAAAGGCCAGGTGAACCCCTGGAAATTTCTCGTCCTGAAGCAGGTTGCCCGCGAGCTGTGTGAGGGCTTCGTTGGTGCCGACGGCAAACTCACCGATGCGGCATCCATTGTCGGCATTGTTCAGGTAATCGGCAATCTCGTCAGCCAGTTCGTCATCCTCATGCTCAACTCGTTCGACGCGCCCACCCTGAATGAAGAAGGTGACCGGGGAGGGCAGGGGGCCATATTTTTCGGTGAAGTAATCGCCCAGCAGTTCGGCCCGGAAGATGCCCTCCACGTTGGCGGGGGTGGTACAGGTCTCGCCTTCCGGCAGGTTGCCCCATTGGCCGGGCATGTGATAAAGGCCGGGGAAGGCAATCCAGCGCAGGTTGGGATTGTCGAGCGTGACGAGCAGGTTCGTGCCAAGCTCAGAGGTCACGCGCACCTGCCTGGCCTGCTCCATCGCTCCTTTGACCTTGAAGGTCAGTTCGGCGACGCGATGGTAGTCCGCCAGCATTCCCGTCTGCATCAGGGCGGGGGTGATACCAATCATGTGTCCGTGCCGCACGCGCAGTTCCTGGCGTAGGAAGCGGGCAAAGGGAAGGCGGAAGCGAATCTCGCCGGGCTGCGCGCTGGTCGCCAGCAGCGTGACGGTGGGGGCGGTGGAGAGCAGGTCGGCCCGCATCTCATCAGGCAGGGCGAGAAAGGGCCGTGGCCCCCATTCTTCCATGCGTCGCAGGGTCACGGAAGCACCCTGCTCGCGCGCGGCCTCGGCAAGCGCCTGACCGATGGGCAGGCGCTCATCGTCGGTCAAAATCCAGACCCTGTCCGCCCCGGCAACGTTCATGCAGACCGCAACGGCGTTGCGCGCGCCCGGCATCAGGCTCTGGTCAGTGACTCTATCCATGATTCGTCCCTTCAGTCCCCATCAGGTTCATAGTAATGCAACGATGACCCTCTATCAAGCTGGCTCCAACAGTAGCGCGGAGCCGTAGGCGAAGAGCGCCGCCACGCCGCCCGTGTGCCAGAAGAGGACGCGCTGACCCTGCTGCCAGCGCCCCTGCTCGACCAAATCGAGGAGGCCCGCGAAGGCTTTGCCCGTGTAAACGGGGTCGAGGAGGATACCCTCGTGCCGCGCCAAGAGAGCGATGGCCCGGCGGGTACGCTCGTCAGCCTGACCGTATCCGGAGCCAACGTAGTCATCCAAGCAGACCGGGGCGGGCGGCGTCTCTAAAGGTAAGTCTAAAGCATCTGCGCCCGCGAGGGCAAGTTCGCGCACGATTCGGGTCAGGTCATGGGCCGTTTCGTCGGCGCTGATGCCGACGACCTCCCAGGGCACGCCTGCCGCCTGGGCGAGCACGAGGCCCGCCTGCGTGCCGCCGCTACTGGAGGCGACGACCACCGCATCCAGGGAAAGGTCGAGCGCATCAAACTGGGATTGAAGTTCAAGCCCGGCGGCGAGAAAGCCCCGCAGGCCAATGGCGTTCGAGCCGCCGTAGGGAATGACGTAGGGGCGGCGTCCGGCGGCGTGGAGGTCATCCAGCAGGGAGGGCAGTTGCTCTTTTGGGTCGGCGCTGATGTGCATGGCCGCGCCAAACCAGTGATCCAAGAGAAAGTTGCCCTCGATGGGCGCATCGGGTTGGCCGCGCAGTAGGAGATGGCAATCCAGCCCCAGCATGGCGCAGGCGGCGGCGGTCTGGGCGCAGTGGTTGGACTGCACTGCGCCGAGCGTAACAACAGTATCGGCTCCCTGTGCCTGAGCCTCGGCGAGAAGGAACTGGAGTTTGCGCGTCTTGTTGCCACCGAGGGCGAGGCGGCTCCGGTCATCCCGCTTTATCCAAAGCTCCGGCCCGCCGAGAAGCTGGCTCAGTCGGGGGAGCGGGTGGATGGGGGTCGGCTCCATCAGGGGGAGCATGGGTAGAGCGTCAAGGATGGGGTGCAAAGCAGGTCTCTCCGGTGCCAAATCGTCGCGTGACTTGAGGATAGCACAGACTAGTCGAAGTAGAAGCGCATACGCTCGAAGTCTACTATCCAGCGGCGGCTGTGAAGGAAAGCGTGGGAGACGAGGGCACCAACCCTGAAGCCATAGCGCCATTCGAGTTCGGCGGGGAAGAAGTTGGCGAAGCCTTCCTGGTCGGCGCGGCACCAGTCGCCGAGGCAGAGCCGTTCGGCGCTGACGGGGACAATCTCGGTCGCGCCCGCCGCGCCGACGCCTTCTATCGTCTCGTCCGAGGCGAGGAGGTTGGCCTGCCGCACGGTAGTTTGCGGCGCGGTGAAGGCCCCTCCCGCCATACCACTCGCCACGTAGGCGACGGTCTCGTGGCCGTTGAGACGCGCGCGGGCCAGAAGGAGATGCGTGTCGAAGAGCCAGAAGGGAACCTCCGCCATACCCTCGTCGGCTACCTGGGCGAAAGGCTGCCCACCCCGGCGTGGGCGAAGGCGGAGTACCTCTCCTTCCCAATCGTAGAGAGCGTGGAAGCGCCAGAGAAAGCTGGTGCCGATGAAACCGGAGAGTTGGGGCGCGAAACGGCGCACGTCCATCACCTCGGCGGGGACGTTCTCGATGGTCGCCTCGCCGAGGGTGACGGCGGGGAGGATGGTGTGCTCGATGGGGGCGCGCTGGCCGCTGGCGAAGATGGCCTCGCGGGTGCCGTAGCTAGGCAGACCCATCTGGCGGGCGATGCCCGTGTCGAGGACGAGTTGCCCGGAGCCGGTGTCGAGGACAAAGGCGTGCTCTTTGCCGCCGACAACGAGGGTGACGATAGGCAGCGGGTCAGTGCCGAGGAAAGGTAGCGCTATCTCTTCGATGGAAGACGAGATGTGATAGGGTTGTGCATTGCCAAAGGCGCGGAGTTGCGCGGCTAAGGGTGCCTGACCGGGTAGCTGCTCGTAATGCTCGGCCGCGAGGTCGAACCGTTCGAGGCGGTAGAGCGCGGAGGCGAGGTCGCGGCGAACCGTGAGCGAGAGTTCGTCGCGCCCGCCGCCCGCGAGGTTCATGGAGAGGGCGTGCGCCTGCTCCAGCAGGACGAGGGCGGCGGCGAGTTCGTTGTGAGCCAGCTTGAGGCGGCCCAGCCCGTGCAGCGCCTCCATGTCGGCAGGGTTCTCTTCGATGGCGCGGCGGTAGTAGCTTTCAGCGCCGGAGAAATCGGCGGTGTCCCAGAGCGCGGAAGCGATGGCGGCGGCGTTGGAGGATTGGGGAGACATCGTTACCTGTGATTGACCATGCGGAGCAACGGAGAACGGCTTTACCACAAAGACACACCAACGGTAGGCGCTTTAGGCGAGAACGGACACAAAGAACTACATCTTTCCCTGCTGCATCTCGCCAATTCGTTATCCAGGGGAAGGATGGAATAAGGTTTTGTTAGGGCCTCTCAAGCCCTCCGCGCGGCGTAGAGCAGCCAGCCACCTAATGCCAAGAATCCTAGCAAAGTGCCTGCCACGCCTGCCTGCAAGTCGGGCGTCCGGTAGCGCCACTCGACGAGGTGGTTGCCGGGCGGCACCCAGAGCGCGCGGTTGACGACGTTGGCCGCGTGCCACTCTGCTTCGGCACCATCTATCGTCGCGCGCCAGCCGGGGAAGGGCGCGTCCGCCAGCACCAGCCAGCCTCCTTCCGGCGCGGAGACGCGGAGCGCGATACTCCCCGGCTCATCGCGCTCCCACGTTACGCTTCCCGCCCCGCCCTGTTGCAGAGAAACTTCCCCCTCTTGCTCCAGAACAACCGCCGCGCGCGGGTCGAAGGCGGGTTCCGCGACGAGGTCGGCGGCTTCCGCAGGGGTTCGGGCGACCACCGCGCCCGGAACCAGCCACGCCCGGCCCAATGCATCGACGCGGCGGTAGACCTTCACGTCTCCGCTAAAGGTTATCCTCAAGTCTGGGTTGGCGGGGAAAGGTTGGAAGGCAGGCAGGCGGCTGTCCACGAGGGAGAGGCCGCCCAGCGTCCACGAGTCATCCGCCGTGAGGGTCAATTCCGTCAGCGCGGCGGGCGGCTCGACGGGGAGAAACATGTGGCGCTCTGTGCCGCGCCACGTCTCGCGGCTGGCCCG
>DASVVH010000014.1:0-3604 GCA_036386615.1 Ardenticatenaceae bacterium | reverse complement strand
GTGAGGGAGTTGATGAACCGCGACCCGAAGCACGAGCTTGAGGGCATGATGCAACACCTGGCCGAAGGGTCTGCGGAGCAGAGACAAAGTTAGGGATGCTTTGACAAAACGGACATTCGGGTGTAGTATGTAAGCCTTGGTGTCCATAGTTTGTATGTGGAGGTAGAGACGTATGGCAAAGCCTACTGCCGTGACGGACGCGACGTTTGAGAGCGAAATCCAGAGCGAAGTGCCTGTCGTCGTTGATTTCTGGGCGACGTGGTGCGGGCCGTGCCGCATGATTGCTCCTGTGCTGGAGGAGATTGCTAGCGAGTACGAGGGCCGCGTGACAGTGAAGAAGCTGGACGTGGACCAGAACCCGAACACAGCTATGCAATTCGGAGTCCAGAGCATTCCGACACTGATTGTCTTCAAGAATGGACAGCCCGTCGAGCGCATCATCGGTTACATGCCGAAGGGCCGCCTGGTGGAGCGCATTCAGCCGCACTTCAGCTAAACAACGACTTTATAGAGAAAGAGCGTGGTCAATGACCACGCTCTTTTTATTTTGGCACTTCCTCGGCGTTGAGGCGTGGGGCGAGAGTATAGGGTTGGTGGCGGCCCTGCTCGACGCGAATGAGGCGGGCGTGGGCGAGGAAGTCGGGCGTGAAGACGTCAAGGTCGGTGGTGGTGAGGAAGACCTGGGGATGGGTGAGCAGCATCTCGGTCATGTAGGCGCGGCGGGCCTCGTCTAGCTCGCTCATCACGTCATCGAGGAGGAGGACGGGCGGGTCGCCGCGCTTCTCAGTAATCAGCGCCACCTCGCTGAGTTTCAGGGTGAGGGCGGAGGTGCGCTGCTGGCCGCGCGAGCCGTAGTCGGTCATGTCCACATCGTTGACGAGGAAGCGTATGTCGTCGCGGTGCGGGCCAACGAGGGTCATGCCGCGCGCTAGCTCTTCGGTTTGGGCGGAACGTAGGCTGTCATAGAATCGGCGCTCGACTTCCTGCAAGGTGAGCAGGGTGCCCTCGCGGAGGAGGTTGCTGTCCACATCGAGGGAAAGCTGGTGCGAGGCGTGGTAGCCAAGGTCGAGGCGGGGCAGGTAGACGAGGCGCAGGAACTCTTTGTAGCCCGTCAGTTCGGGGTGGATGCGGCCCGCCAGTTCGTCGAGGCGGGAGAGCACCTGCTGGCGGCGCAGGACGATGTAGGCCCCCGCCTCTACTAGCTTCTCGTTCCAGAAGAAGAGGGAGTCGCCCGCGTCACGGACGCCACGCTCGCCGAGGGCCTTGAGTTGGGCGTTGCGCTGGGCCAGCACCTCCTCGTACTCGGCGATGGTGCGGTAGTAGTTGGGGTCTACCTGAGAGATGGTGGTGTCGAGGTAGCGGCGGCGCAGGTTCGGGCCGGTGGCGATGAGGTCTATATCTTCGGGGAGGAAGAGGACGACGTTAATCTCACCCACGTAGTCACCGACGCGCTTCACGACGCCGTTCAACTCGCTGCGCTTCTGCAAGCGCCCGCCCTGTAGGCCGATGGTGAGCGCGGCCTGCTGGGGACCATCCTTGCGGCGCACGGTGGCCTCGATGCGGGCGAAGGGTATCATGTCCTCGTTGGCGTCGAAGTGGATGAGTTGGCGGTCGTTGCGGGCGTGGGAGGCGGAGGCGTTGGAGATGTAGTAGACGGCCTCCAGGAAGTTGGTTTTGCCCTGGGCGTTCTGGCCGAAGAGTATGGTCATGCCCGGCTCGAAGGAGGCGTCGAGCCGGACGTAGTTGCGAAAGTTAATCAGCCGCAGGGATTCGAGGAACATCGAGCGCTTCCAGTCGGTGGGTTACGTGCATGGGTGAACTGGAAAATTATAGCGCAGGGGTGCGAACGGGGGAATGCGGAAGTCGGAATGCGGAGTGAATCGCTGCTTCGCGTTCCGGCTTCCTGGTGTGAGGGCGGGGTCAGGAGGATAGGGTGTTGGCGGATTGCTCTAGCTGCTCGATGCGGAACCACTCAGCGACGGGTTGGACCTGCTCGTCAGGTTCGGGGCCGGTGTCGGTCCAGTCCTGATTTTCGAGGGTCATCTGCGGCTCGACTTCCATGTCGTGGGTGCATTGAATCTGGCAGGAGAGGCGGTACTCGCCGTAGTAGCCCTTCTCGCGGAGTTTGTTGAACTCGGCAAGGGTCATGGTGTCGGGTTCGCCGGAGATGAAGTTGACGCGGCAGGTGGTGCATCGGGCCTGGCCGCCGCAGCGGTGGCCGATGTTGACGCCCATATCCTCAATGGCGAGAACGAGGCGCTTGCCATCACCCCATTCGGCGCTCTTGTTGTTTACCGTTATCTTTGCCATGAGTCCTCCCAGCAATTATCGAAAGCTATGGTCTGTAACTCCTCACGGGAGTGAGAAGAGCCAAGCAAGAAGCGCGCCTTATGGGAAGAGATAGGAGATAGATAGCGGGTATGGCAAGGGAGCGGGTGGGCATCGCCAAGCGAAACGTGAGGTTGTTCTATTTTCTGACGGTGGTGTCGTCGAGCGCGTTCATCAGTGGGAACTGGATTTTCTACTGGCTGCGGGCGATGTCGTATGGGACGCTGGGCATCGTGGATGCGTCGGCATTCGCGTTCGGGCTGGTGATGGAGGTGCCGACGGGTGCCATCTCGGACTTGATTGGGAAGAAGTGGACGCTGATGGTGGCGACGCTGCTGAACGTGGCGGGCTGGACGGGGATGGGGTTGAGCGACAGTGTGCTGGCGCTGACGGGGTGGTTCTTCGTGACGCAGGTGGGGTGGGCGTTCTATTCGGGGGCGGCGGAGGCGATGGTGTACGACTCGCTGAAGGAGGAGGGGCAGGAGGTGCGGTTCGAGAAGGTGATTGCGACGACGTATGCGCTCTCTATTGTGATGGTGGTGGCGGCGACGCTGGTGGGCGGGCTGCTGTACGTGGTGCATTTCCGGCTGCCGCACCTGGCGTGGGGCGGGATGTACGCGCTGGGCTTTGTGGCGACGCTGTTTGTGCGGGAGCCTGCGGTGGAGAGGGAGCCTTTCTCGGTGCGGGGGTATTTCGGGCAGTTGGGGGAAGGGTTCCGGCAGTTGGGGCAGCCGAGTTTGAGGCGCTTCACGCCGCTGATTCTGGCGACGCTGGGGGTGTACTTCGTGTTCGGGTATGGGCTGGTGCAGCCCGCGCTGGCGGTGAGTTTCGGGTTCGGGGCTAACGAACAGGCGGTGGTGTACGCGGTGCTGGGGCTACTGGCGGCTGCGGGGGTGCGCTCGGTCCCCTGGCTGCGGCGGCGGTTGAGCGACGCGCAGGGGTTGACGCTGCTGGGGCTGCTGCTGGCGCTGGGGTTTCTGAGCGCGGCGCTGCCGTTGGGGTACGTGGGGTTCGTGTCGCTGCTGCTTATCCGGTTGGGGGGCGGGATTGCGAACCCCTGGGTGTCGGTGGTAGTGAACCGGGAGGTGCCGTCGCAGGCGCGGGCGACGACGCTCTCGACGGTGGCGCTGCTGACGAAGATTCCGTATGCGGCGACGGCGGTGCTGGCGGGGATGATGGTGGAGCGCGGGTATTTATGGCTGTTCAGCGCAGCGGTGGGCGGGCTGGTGCTGGCGCTGCTGGCGGCGAGTGTGATTAGCGGTAGACGGTGGGCGAA
>DASVVH010000013.1:0-5051 GCA_036386615.1 Ardenticatenaceae bacterium | reverse complement strand
ATTCGCCCGCGCGCGATTCTCTGCCTGGGCGGTACGGCAGCGCAGGCGCTCATCGGCAAATCGTTCAAGATTACGAAGGAACGGGGCGAGTGGCGCGAGGGGCCACTCGGCATCCCGACGATGGCGACCCTTCACCCCTCGTACATCCTGCGCCTGCAAGGGATGGCCCCCGAATCAGGCGAGGAAGCGTTGCGGAACTTCACCGACGACCTGCGCCGCGCGGCACAACGCGCGGGCCTACTGGAGGAAGAACAATGAGTGACATCCGGCGAGACATCCCCGACACCCCCGGTGCCGCGCCCGAAGGCAGCGACGAGTGGGGCTTCGAGAACCAGAGCGACGAGTTGCAGGACGACGCCCAGGCCGAGGCGTCCGAATACGGCAGGCACGGTTACCAGGACCAGCCCGGCGCGGATTACGCGGGCCAGGGTGACGTGACCATCGAGCCGCAGCAGGATAGCACCGCGCCCCAACCTGAGGGAGACCCCACCATCAAACGCGAGCAGGGCGGGCAGGGCCTCACCGAGCAGGATCATGGCTCCGGCTTCGCGCAGCCGATGGAAGGGCCGCAGCGCTACGCCCACCAGTCGCCCCTTCCAGGCGTGGGCCGCCCGCCAACCGACGAGTAATGCTCTGGCGCGCGTGCGTCAGCCGCTTGCGACAATGACACAAGATGAGCGCTTTGGGCGTCGTCTCCAATCCGAGGGGCGGCGCTCCGTTTATGGCCCTCTTCTCCTCCCCCTTTAGAGGCTACGCGGCTTAAACCTTAAACTTTGCACCAATTCCTCAGGAATTTGGCACTTGAGGTCTTTTATATTGTAGGAACTAACGTTTTCTGTGCGCTACCCTGCTCAACCCATCCCTCGAAACTCAGGAGTCAACCATGTTCGCCTTTGTGTCCGTTCTTTGTGTTCTTTGTGTCTCTGTGGTGAAAAATCCGTTATCCGTTGCCGTACTTCATCGTTCATCGTTCATCCCTCATCGTTCCCACAGGGTAGCGGCTCGGATGTCAACCACTCCATGTATCAATCATGCACGGCTACAGCCTCGATGTGGGGCACCTATTGGGGCATTTTCCGCCCATCATGCCTCTTCCATCTCTGTTGAAGTCGGCCAACTCATGACATATTTATTCTCGATGTCATGAAATGTACATATGTTTATGGTCAAGCGCCCTCCCCTACCCTCTCCCACCCCACCAGAACAACTCAAATGTGGGGAAATGTGGGGAGTCCCACGACACCGCCATCACATGAAGTCGTTAGCGGTCATCGGTCCTCGCCGCCGTATCCGCACCTTCATCTCTTTCGTTCTTCATCCTTCATCCTTCATCCTTCATCCTTTCTCCGAGGTTGGACGGGACGGGTGCGACTGTTATAATCCTCCGAACGCTAGAAGGAGCCTTCTCCCTTTATGGAACAGCCGGTCCAGACGATACAAGAGCAGCCTGCAACGGTAACGGTGGCCTCCGATGCGCCACCGTCGCCCGCCGAGTCCCTGACGCGTGTGCTGGAGCGTCACCGGGGCGAGCGGCACGTCATCGTGCTCCAAGACTACCCCGACCCGGACGCCATCGCCTCCGGCTGGGCGCACCGGCTCATCGCCGCCCGCTACGACATCGAGTGCGTGCTGATGTACGCCGGGCGCATCAGCCACCAGCAGAACCTCGCCCTCGTCAACCTGCTCGCCGTTCCCCTCGCCCGTTACACCGAGGAGACCGACATGGAGCAGTTTCACGGGAGCGTCTTCGTGGACAACCAGGGCACGACCAGCGGCCTCACCCAGCGCCTCGCGGAGGCCGGGGTGCCGCCGCTCATCATCGTGGACCACCACGAGCTTCAGGAGATTGTCGAGCCGGAGTTCGCCGATATACGCCGCGTCGCCGCCTGCGCTACCATCTACGTGGATTACATTCGCGCCGGGCTGCTCGTGCTCAACAGGGAGCGTTCCGAACACGTCAGGGTGGCGACGGCGCTCATGCACGCCATCCAGACGGAGACCAACGGCTTCGTGCGCGCCCACCGGGAAGAGTTCGAGGCCGCCGCGCTCCTCAGCAACTACGTTGACCCGGCGCTGCTGACCGAAATCATGAGCCAGTCGCGCTCGAAGGTAGTCATGGAGATTGTTCGCCGCGCCCTTGAGAACCGCGAGATTCGGGAGAACTACGTCATCAGTGGCATCGGCTACGTCCGCTCGGAAGACCGCGACGCCATTCCCCAGGCGGCGGACTTCCTGCTGACCGAGGAGAACGTTCACACCGCCCTCGTCTATGGGCTGGTCGCCTCCGATGATGCCAATGAGTCTGTCGTCGGCTCCCTGCGGACGGTGAAGGCGACGATAGACCCCGACGAACTCTTGAAGAGCGCCTTCGGCAAGAACCAGACGGGGCAATATTTCGGCGGCGGCAAGCGGGCGGCGGGCGGCTTCGAGATTCCGGTCGGCTTCCTGAGCGGCCTGCGCGACGACAACTACCGCGAGTTGAAGTGGCAGGTCTACGACCAGCAGGTCAAGCAGCGCTTCTTCGACCGCCTGGGCATCAAACCCCCCACGAGGGAAGGTTAAAGGCGAGACTCCCCCACGATTGAGGACCTATGCTAGAAGACACGGTAATTGAGGAGCGATTCCTGGTGCGCGAGCGCGTCGCGCGGCAGGGGTTGACCGAGATATGGGAGGGCCTCGACCGCGAAGAGGGGAAGACCGTCTGGATTAAGCGCTGGGGGGAGCCGCTCAACCAGGAACTGGATTTCATCGAGAACTGGCGCGGGCAGGTTATCAGCCTGCGCGGCATTGATGACGGCCACCTGCCCCGCGTGCTCGCCTTCGGGCGGCTGCCCAATGGCGACCTCTACCAGATAGAGGAGCCACCGCGTGGCACGACGCTCCGCCGCTTCACCGCCGCGCGCACTCCGATGACCGTTCCCGACGCCGTGACGCTCGTGGCGACGGTGGCGCGGGCCGTCGGCATCGGCCACCGCGAGGGCGTGGCGCACGGCGGGCTGAACCCGGAGACCATCTGGATCGAGGAGGGGGCCGACGGGCGGCACGATGCCTCCATCGGCACCTGGGAGGCGGGCGAGGTCGTCGTCGCGTTCCGCAGCGCGGGCGAACCAGTCCCGGAGCGCGTCATGCGCTACCTCTCGCCCGAACAGTTGGGGGAACTGACACCGCCGCCCACCTTCGCCAGCGATGTTTACTCGCTGGCGGCCATCCTGTACGAACTGCTCACCGGCTCCATGCCGACCGCCGGGCACGAGGGGGCGGGCTACGCCAGCCGCGTCCTGGCCGACCCGACGCCCCCCAGCCGCTACAACCCTGATATTTCCGGCCCGGTGGAGCGCGTCATCCTGCGCGGCCTCAGCCGCGACCCGGCGGAGCGCCCGGCCAACGCGGGGGCTTTCGCGGCGGCGCTGATGCAGGCGCTCACGACGCCCGAACCCATACCCGTCGTCCCGCCTCCTCCCCTCGTGGAGCGGGCAGAAGTGCGCGTTGTTCGCCGCAATCTGTGGGGTCCTGCGGCGCTCGTTCTGGCCGTGCTCGCTCTCTGTACGCTCCTGAGCGTGCTTCTGGTGGTATACCAGCGCGACCAACCGGCGGTGGTGGCGCTGGTCACGCCGACGCCGGAGGTGCGTGTCGTGCCCAACCTCGTAGGCCCACCCTATCTGAACTACAACGACGCCCTGCGCCTCGCCTGGAACCTGGGCTTCTTCACGACTATCGCCAGTTTCACTGATACTCTCGGATTCCCGCCTGGCGCGGTGGTGTACCAATGCCCAGCGGCTGGCGCGCTACCGGAGGCAGTGACGGCCTGCCCGGAGGCTGCCAGCCATCCCGCTTCGCTGGATACCGTTTTCGTCCAGGTCTCCTCGCTGCCGGACCCCCAGGTGCTCCGCGTCGTGCCGGACCTGTACGGCCAACCAGCGGAGGCCGCGCGCGCCGCGCTGGAGGCGGGAGACCTGCGCGTGGGCACGCGCCGTGACGCCTACGACTCGCTCCAGCCGCAGGGCCGAATCGTGGAGCAGAACCCCAGGCGCGGGATTGCCGTCCCGCCCGGCACGCCCATAGATATTATCGTCAGCGCCGGGCCGCCGCAGACGGTGCAGGACCAACCCGGCACCCTGCCGATACTGGGGCCGACGCAAACGCCTCAGACCGTCCCCGTGGTGACGGAGACGCCTTCCCTGCTGCCGGAAGTCGTGCCGTCGGAGACCGCGCCTATAGTCATCACAGAGCCGCCCTCCCCCACGCCGGAGACGGAGCCTACAGAGGCGAATGTGCCGGACCAGCCGGATGAACCCGGTCTGACAACCCTTCTGGAAGATGATTTTGAAGTGGGGAATACTATCGGCTGGGAGGAGCAGGAGGACGAGACGGTGCGGGCGGTTATCGAGAATGGCGTCTTCGCGGCGCAGCTACTGGAGCCGGGCACCTTCTGGTTGAGCCGCACGAACCGCGTCTTTGAGGATTTCACCTTCAGCGCCGACATTACCATCGCCGAGGGGGCCACCGACCCGGAGAGCGGCGCGGGCCTCGCCCTCCGCGTTCAGGACGCCACCCATTTCTACTTCTTCGAGGTGAACGGCGCGGACAGCTACCGCCTTCGGGCGCGGAACGATGAGGAGTGGGTGACGCTGATTGACTGGTTCCCCGACCCCTCCGTCCTGCCGCTCGGTGCTGTCAACACCCTACAGGTGCGCGCGGAAGCGGACCGCCTGACCCTCTTCATCAATGGGTCGCAGGTCGCCGTCACCGACATTCCGCCGGAGGTCAACTACCCGACCGGAGATGTCGGCCTCGCCGCCGAGACTATCGCGCAGCCGCTCCTCGTGCAGTTCGACAACGTGCTGGTCGCCCGCTAGCCACCCAGAGCAGGAGGCTTTCTGATGCTCTCCTGCTCTGGAGTTACGCAACAGGGTTCCATTGCAGGGAGAGCACTCACTACTGTACCGTTCTCCCTAAATCCCTCTGCGTCTTCGCCTAAAGCGCCTACCGTTGGTGCGTCCTTGCGTTATGCCGTTCATCTGTTTGCCGTTCATTTTGCATTTTTAATTTTG
>DASVVH010000012.1:0-21421 GCA_036386615.1 Ardenticatenaceae bacterium | reverse complement strand
TCCACCGCTACTTGCCGCACGTTCCAAGCCTCATCTTCTAGGCGTGCTACAAGCGCCCCACGCACCTGCTCATCACTCGTGACCAGTGGTGCTAGTGCTTGCACCGCTGACCCCCGCACACTTGAGGTCTCATCTTCTAGGCGTGCTACAAGCGCCTCATGCACCTGCTCATCACTCGTGACCAGTGGTGCTAGTGCTTCCACCGCTACTTGCCGCACACTTGAGGTCTCATCTTCTAGACGTGCTAGAAGCGCCTCATGCATCTGCTCATCGCTCGTAACCAGTGGTGCTAGTGCTTGCACCGCTGCTTGCCGCACGTTCCAAGCCTCATCTTCTAGGCGTGCTACAAGCGTCTCACGCACCTGCTCATCACTGCTTATCAGCCTCACTAGAACTCCAATAGCTGCTTGTTGCACATTGGACCAGGAATCATTCAAGCATTCTAGTAAGATCTGTTGCACCTCCTCGTCCTTACTCATCAACGGTGCTAGTGCCTCTATGGCTGCCTGTCGCACATCATTGTCTGCATCATCAACTTTAGCGCGCACCATCTGACGCACCTCCTCATCGCTAGTTATCAAGGATGCTAGGGCTCGTACAGCGTACAGCCGCACGGCCCACCATTCATCCTCTAGACGTGCTAGAAGGGCTTGACGCACATCCAAGTGGCTTAATGCCAGAGATACTAAACTCCTTACTGCCGTTTCTCTCACGATCCAAGTATCGCTGTCAAGTTTACGGATCGTAGCTTGCCGCAGGGAGGCACCCGTCTCACTGCCCAGCACACTTTTGACGGCGGTGATGACATGCAGGTTCTGCTCAGGGGCGTTCAGTGACTCTTGTAGATAGGTAAGCGCTGGTTGATGGCCGATGCGCGCCAATTGTGCCAGGCCAGCCAGTGCCGTGTCACGTACCACCGGAACCTTACTGCTACCCAAAGGCGTGAGCCTCTGAGTAATCTGATCGAGGATCGCATTGGAGAGACCGACGTTGTCAGACGCAATGGCGGTTGCAAGGAAGAGGTCGCGGTGCAGAATCTCCTCGTGTTCAGAACCAGCATCAAGGATGCGGCGCACCAGACCGCTCACCAGTTCGCGCCGCTGCTCGATGACACCGAGCTGGCCCGCACAGAGCAGGATCGGCTCGCGCCAGCGCGAGCGATGCAGATTCGGCTGGATGGTATTCCACCGCTCGTCCGGCGACATCCGCGCCAGGGCGCGGCCTGTGAAGTATTCCTGGAAGGTGAGATGGAGAAAGCCAAAGGCATCGCGGCCACGCTCGGCCAGCAGCCCTGCGAAGTGGCGCATGTCTTTCAGGAAATGCGTCGTATCCTGCTCTGCCTGCACTCTCTCCTTGAGTTTTGGAGCGTCCGGGTCATGGCCCTCGAAGCGCAGGCAGATGACCGCCAACTGCTCCTCTAGCTCCTGGCGGCGCGCGGTGCCGCTGGGTTTGTTCTGCTGTAGCCAGAGCGCCAATTCCATCAGGTGCGAGATGGCCGTGTGGTGGTCAAAGCGCTCCGGTGGCCTCTGGCGAGCACCAGGAGTGCGGGCCAGTTCCCAGTTATCAATCAGGGTTCGCACATACCGCTCGTACAACTCGACGCGGCGGTCAGGTAGCTTCCCGACGTGCCGACGAAGCAGGGCAAGCATGGTGAGCAGAAGCGGACTGGCGGCGAGGCGCTCCACGCTCGGATTGCTACGCACATCCTCCAGCAGGTCCTGCTCCTCGGCAGAGGCGTCACGGTGCGCGGTGGGCGTATCTCCCTTCAACCACACCTCGTAGGAACGGCACCACTGGTGGGCGAAGAGTTCAATCTCAGTCCTGCCAAAGTCCAGTACGGTAACGTGGGGCAGGTCGCCGGAGAGGGGAGCCTCGCGGTAGCCGACGATTCGGCTGGTCAGGGCGAAGCGGTTGCCGCGCGGTGCCCACTGGCGGATGAGGGCAGTCGCCTGCTCGGAGACGAACTGACGGGCGGCGGTATCCAGCACCTCGTCCAATCCATCGAGCAGGACAAGCGCCCGTCCCTCCTCTAACGCGCCCTGGAAGAGGGGCGCAAGGCCGGGGAGACTGTGCCATTTGTCATAGTAGAGGGCCAGGAAATCCGCGAGGGAGCAATCAGCCTCTTTCCGCCGCAGGTAATCATCGTAGGCGGCGAGGGGAACGAAAATCGGCAGCAGGGAGGCCCCTTCCGTCTTGTGGCCGTTCGTCGTGGGCGGCGCTGAGATGGGAGCACCACGCGCCACACGCAGGGCAAGGTAGTGGAGGAGCGTCGTTTTGCCCGAACCTGGGTCGCCAAGGATGACAACCCCGCGCTGGCTACCGTCGGAGAGCGTCTCTTGAATCGAGCGGCGCTCTAGCTGTCTCGTCCCCTGGCGCGCCTGGAGGTTCCAACGTTCCGCCCGCAGCGTGTCGAGATGGATGGCAAGTTCGGCCATCGCCTCGTCCCCGCGCCCCTCCGCCTCCAGAAGCAGGCGGCGCTCGTCGGCGCTGTAGGTATCGGCGGCAACGGGCACATCTGCCACCGCCTTGAGTTCAACGTAAACTTCCTCCAGTGGCAGGGAGATTGGCGTGCCGGAGGGTGCGATGCCTTTGAACGTTAGCTTTTCGAACTGGTCAATGATGGTCTGGCAATAGAGAGCCTCCGACTGAGCCAGTTGTTCAGGGGAAGGGGCCGCGCCATCAGGGCTGAGACGGTCCCGTATCTGTGCGAGAAGTTCATTGACGGGTTCGAGCGCCTTCTGTATCGCTGCGTCCGCATCCCTGCTAATGGCTGGTAGCTCTCGCTCCAATAGCTGCAAAGCTCGCCATTGGTTTATGTCATCCTCATTCAGTATAAGGGACAGGCTACTGACAAGCTGCTCCAGCAACTCATTCGTTAGTCCCTGTCCCTGCACAACTTCCCGGACGCTGGTTTGAATGCTCTCCAGATGACTGGTTGCCCTCGTGCTGGTAGCAAGGTGCCGCGCAGCGATACGTTCCAGCGCGCCCATGCGCTCAGCCATCTGTTGGAGCAAACCTATCTTTATCGGCTCCTGCAAGGTCGGTTCGTTGGCCGCTGCGCCATAGAAGCCGCCAACCATATCTTGGATGAGTTCTTCAAACGAGACTTGTCCGAACGTCTCGATGTTCAGCCCTTTCTCCCTGAACACTTCATGTAGAAGCTCTATGTCCAGAACGGTGTCCTCATCCGGCACGAGGAGCAACCGGAACTCTCGCGCTACATCCTCATCCAGCAGCCAGTCTCGGAAAATGTTCCTATAGAACTCAGCGTCATCTTGGGTAAGGTCCCAACCCTCAATCGAACTGTAGAGCGCTATAGCAATGGCCCTTTGAAGTGCTTGCTGTTGCTCCGGCTGCTGGAAGCGATCACGGATGACCTTCCTTAGACCACCTACTAATGTACTGGCAAATGCGACAGCCAAGCCGCCCGTTCCATCGCCAGCAGCACCAACGAGGTAGCTTTGCAGAAGGCTTGGTTCAGCGCCAGGAGCAACTGTCAACAAGTCCATGCGGCATCTCCTTTGCCATTCAAAAAGAATTGTGACTGGATGATACCATACACACGAGGGGCCAGTCCATAGGGTCAGCCGAATAGATCAGGGCTGTGTCAAAGCCCCACGACTTATAATCTGCATCCATGGCTGAGTATCAAGTATCTACCACTATACTGGCCTTTTCTGCCCGCCAGTACTGGCTTTTACTGGCCGATACTGGCCTCGGCCCCTTTTCTCCCCCTCCTCCCCCACTTTGACATAGCCCTGCCAAATAGATGGCCTAGCAATAGCAGGTTGCTTACTCCGCCGCCTGCTCCGGTAGCGTGGACCACAGCCTGGCGAGGCTGCGCTGCAACTCTCGCAGGCCCCGGTCAGTCACCTGCTCCACGCCCTGCGCCCACAGGCGGCTGCCCAGAAGCGGCAGGCTCAACACCAGCGCCGTCAGGTCGAAGTTGGAGAGGTGCGTGCGGAAGGTCGCCGACGAGTCGGTGAAGGGGCGCAGCAGCCGCGCGGGCGCTTCCCGCCGCAAAAGGCGCACAGCGTAGCGGGCGAGCACCAGGTCCATCTGCACCTCCGGCGCGACATCGTGCAGCACGCCCTCCAGCGTGAAGAGCGCCTTGCGAAACATCAGCAACTCCGCCGGGAAGCGAATGCCCCCGAAGGCCAGCCCGTCCAGCAGCGTCATTACCTGCGCGAAGCCGGGCGGCGTGAGCGGCGAGAGGCGGCTGAAGAAGTGGGCAACGTGCCCGCGTACCAGCGTCGCCTTCACCTCGTCCCGCAGCAGGTCGTCCTCGCTCACGGCGGCGATAGCCTCGAAGACGCGCCGCTCGTCCCGCAGGGCGACGGCCAGCACCAGCAGCACCGTTTGCCGCCGCTGCTCGCGGCTCAGGCGCTCCGTCAAGGCCCAGTCCAGCAGAATCAGGTCCCCCGCGCGCTCGTCCGCCATCAGGTTCCCCGCGTGCGGGTCCGCGTGGAAGAAGGCCAACTCCTCTGGCGCGAACATCGGCGCGGCGACCAGCGCCTCCACGACGCGCTCGGCCAGCTTCGCCCGCTTGCGCTCGGAGGTCGGGAAGGCATCCGTCACCTTCACCCCCGCCTCTTCCGTCATCGCCGTGATGGTCGGCGTGGACAACTCGCGGATGAGGCGCGGCACGCGCACGCCCTTCATCTCCCCGTAGCGCTCCCACGCGGCGAGGAGGTTCGCCTGCTCGATGGGCAGATTCGTCTCGTGTGCCAGCAGGCGGCGCACATCGTCCACCACGTCGCGGAAGCCCACCTGCGGCAGCGCGTACTTCTCGCGGTTCGAGTCGAAGAACTCGGCAAGCCCCGTCAGAATCTCCATCTCTTCAGGGAAGTGTTCCAGCACGTAGGGCTTCAGCACCTTGAAGACGCCCGCCTCGCGCTGGTTCGTGACCGGACTCCACCACGTAAAGCGCACCACCGCGCTCACGCTCGCCTCGGCCAGAATCACCTCCTGAATCTCGACGCGGTAGGTCTTGAGCGGCCTGCGTAGCTGGCGCTCGATTTCGGCGCGGACCTCGCGTGGAGAGATGTCCTGAATCGCGTTTTCCAGCCGCGTCAACTCGGCGCGGAAGGCGGGGTTCAGGTGCGGGTTCCGCGCCACGATTTGCCCCAGCTTCTGAAGGCTCGGCATCTGCGCGATGAGGATGAGCAGCCGCTGCTCCAGTGGCATCTCTTCGGGCAGCATCATCTGCTCGACCAGCTTCGGCACCAGCCGCTCCGGCGAGAGCGACGCCCCCGTGTAGGCCACCGCGTCCCGAATCACGGGCCGCCACTCGGCGTAGATGTCGGGCACCAGCGTTTCCAGCGGCATGATGCGGCTGATGAGAGCGCGAATCTGCTCGTCCCGCCCCTCCCAGTCCACCGCCGCCAGCGCCTCGCGCACCCCCGCGTCAAGCTGCTCGTCCGTCGCCGTCTCGTCCATTGCCAGCGTGAAGAGCTTGAGCTGCTGCTCGGTGGGGAGTAGCGCCACCACCTGCTCGATCATCGTGGCGTCCAGAACCTTGTTATCATTCATCTTTATGCTTCCATGAAACTATGACACGCTGCGTCATATTATACTCCATCTCGCCTTGAGGTAAAGTGAGACGCGCCACCGATGGGTCGTTTCAAAGCCCCACAAGTTGCGATTCATCGCTCCATTTTTAATATTATGTCAACTACGGCTTACACTATCGCTCTTGAATGTAAGCTTTTGTAAGCCTTTCTTCACATAATGTGCCCCGAACGCTCTTAGCCCATAAAATAAGGGCAGAAGGCCCATAGAACCTTCTGCCCTTATTGCTATCTGCTCTGTGTGACTATTCGAGACTTTCCGCCAGTTCCAGCGCGCTCTCCGGCGAGAGGCCGCCCGCGACGACGCGGAACGCGCCGCCCTCTTCCCAGGCCAGCATCGTCCAGCCGCGCTCCGCGTCACTGTGGAGCCAGCCCTGCACTCCGCGCACAGTGACCGCTTCAGCCTCGGCCATCTGCTCCTCGTCGTGGTGCTCCGGCGCGCCCGCGCTCTGCGTCAGGGTCCACTCGCCCAACGTGCCGTCGAACTCCTGAACATAGGCATCGCGCACGCGGAACACGTCAATCAGCGCCGCCTCGGCAGTGTCGGCGGGGGTGCTGAGGAGCGTGAAACCAGCCGCCTCGCGCGCCTCTGCCAGCGTCATCCGCTCCGGTAACAGCGTCGCCACGTCCATCACCTCCGCGCCAGCAGGCGGGGTGAAGGTGAATAGCCCCTCCTCAAAAGTCGGGTCGGCGTCGTACTCGCGTACCGTGACGCGCCCCTCGCCCATCGAGCCGCCCGTGTAAGTGACCTGGAGCGGCACATCGTACTCCTTGGAAATCCACAGGTCCACCGTGCCGCCGACCATGCTCAACTGTGCGGGAGCTTCAGCGTTCGGCGTCAGTCGCAGGTGCCAGCTATCCAGCCCCGCAATCGTCTCGCTGCCCACCAGTTCCTCGTCAGTGATGTTGAGCAGTTCATCCACCGCCTCCGTGAGGCTGTTGAAATCAAACTCAGCGGGGAGATCGGATTGCTCCTGGTTCTCTTCCCTGTAGGCTTCAAGTTCCTCGCGGCTGCCCGTCAGCACCACGTCAACGTCAGGGTGGTAGAGCCAGCCCGTCTCGCCGTCGCTCACGGCCAGCGCGCCGACCAACTCCTCCTCGCTCGCCTCCAGAACCGTCGCGCGGGCGCGCTCGTCCTGCATCCAGCCCTCGCCCACGATTCGCATCGCCTCGCCATCGGCGGGCGTGACCTCCGCCTCCACGACAGCGTGGACTTCCTCAAGATTCTCCATAGCGCTCTGCGCCCGCCGCACAATCTCCTCGGCGCTCGGCTGCTGCCCCGGCACACAGGCTGCCACCAACAGCGCCAATAACACGAGCCACCCTATCCGTCTCATAACCCAACTCCTATCTGTTTGGTCCTTGAATAGAAGTATATTCACCAGGAGCCAAAGGGTAAAGAGGACCTTTTCGTACCGATTCATCCTCTGCCCCTCTCTACGCAGGTTCGCCCCTATGGTTTCACCCCAAGCAAAAGCGCGCTCCCATGTGGGAGCGCGCTCTTGGTCGTATACGGGATTGGGGATTAGCCTTCGAGGATGTCGATGAAATCGTCCACCGTCAGGCCAATCGCGTCGAGGAAGGTGGGCATGTCAATCAACTGCCCGCAGAGGATGCGGGCCGATGCCACGCTCTCGTCCGCGTGCAGCACGAGCGAACTGCCATTCGCGTCGAACAGCGTGCTCAGGCCGAACGGCTCCAGCACCTCGACGTAGTCAATGTTGCCGCCGGGGAACATCTGCGCGGGCGGTAGCTCGTACAGGATGTTGCCTGCCGTCGCAAAGCTTGGCGCGTCGCACAAGGCCGCATCCGTGATAGTCATGGCGCGGTTGCCACCCACGGCTTGCATACCCACAACGAAGACCAGAACCTCCACCTGGCACTCCGGCCCTTCAAGCATCAGCGAGAAGCCCACGTCGCGCCCCTGCGCGTCAATCAGGAAGGAGCCAGCGCCTTCCTCAACCGCTTCCCTCAACGTCTGCGGGCAGGCACCAGTGTCCGGCGTCGTCGGCGCGGGTGCTGGCGCTGGCGGCGTGGTAGGCGCTGCTGGCGGTGTGGTGGGTGCTGCTGGCGGCGTGGTAGGCGCTGCTGGCGGCGTGGTAGGCGCTGCTGGCGGCGTGGTAGGCGCTGCTGGTGGTGCCGTTGGCGCGGCGGGCGCGGGTGAGCCGCCGCCCATAGGCGCGATGACGCCACAGATGATGCGGTCGCCACTGTTGCCGGAGGGGTCAGTCATGTAGTCATCCGGCGCGGCATGGATGATAAACGCGCTGCCATTGGCGTCGAAGAGTTGGGCCAGGGTAAACTGGTCACTATTCGCCATGTACGTGCCACCGCCATTGCCGTAAAAGGCCATGTTAGGCAGGTCGCCCCGGTGCGGGCCGTTGTCTATGCCATGCCCCTCGTTCGTGGGGTTCCAGTGGCCCCCCGCCGACGTGAAAGGCGGTTCGCAGACACCCATCTCGTGGATGTGGACGCCGTGATCGCCCGCGACGGGATCCATCCCCATCACTTCTGCTTGAATCGTCACGCCATCGGCGGTCTGGGTAAAGGTTGCCGTCCCGACCTGGCGCATCGTCACATCAAAGAGACGTACCTCTACCATATCGCTTTGAGCGAGGGTAGGACGGACGCCGAGGCTCACCATCAGAGCCAGGGCAAGAACGGCGAACAGACTGATATAACGCGCGGCTCTCTTCATTTGCACTCTCCTTTGAGAAAATAGATTGTGTGAACGGACTTTTTCCAGTTGGGCACAGGCTCTTGAACGCCTTTCAAGCGCTATGACGACGGGCCAGCGAAAGCGACAGAGGTGCCAACCGGGACAGACGATGTTCAGCACTATCTGTGCCATACCATCGTTACTACTATAAAGGAAGTTGCCTCATTTTGTCTACTCGCCTCATTCAGCCTCTCACGGCTGTGTCAAAGTGGGAGAGGGGAAGGAGGAGCGGGAGCGAGAAAGGGGCCGGAGGGCACAGAGGCCAGTATAGGCCAGTAACGGCCAGTACTGGCGAACAAAAGGGGCCAGTATAGTGACAAGTAATTGCTATATGGTTGTCAGTTATATCACAAGTCGTACTACTTGGACACAGCCGTTCAGGCTGCACGGTTGGTCTCAGTACGGACATCACCGGAACGGGAGACGAATGTTTATGTCAACTGGGGTTTACGAAGCCTACTTTCAGCCGCGCCAACCAGGTCCGCATTGTTATCAGTTAAATGTACGAGTACACAAGGTTGGCATACAGGTTGGCCCAAGCACGAAGGGAGGGCGAAACGTGCTAACGCTCTATGACAGGCATGTTGCTGGGTGGATCCTTCGCTTCGCTCAGGATGACAAGTAAGGAGCTAGACCTTACTTGATGTACCAGTGTGTGCTAACCTCGTGAAACAGTACACGTAACTTCTAATATAGAGACGAGTTATTCAAAATGTGAATCTGGCAAGTGACTATAGAGCTATCCTGTGGTCGGCGAGGGCGCACTGCACCTCCCAAACGGGGAGCGTACCACTCGTGAGCCGCTGTCGTTACCATCCACCCTCTGTCTTCTGTCGTTTATCCCGCGCCCCGCCTTCCACACTCGAACAAGGCTTGTCACACCGTTGGCGAGCATGTATACTCGCTCCCAGGCATCACCGTTGCAGGTTGCTATGGCAGACTTCACAGACGGGTGGCGAGCGGAAGAGAAGGCGCGCGTCGTGGCGCTTGAGGCACGGCTGCGCGAGAGCGGGCTGGCGCTGCCCGCCTGGGTGGTGCTGGAATGCGCGCGTCCTTTCGGCTGGCTGCTGGGGCAACTCTGCCTCGTGGCGATGCCGATGGCGCGGGGCCTCGGCCTGAACCATCCCCTCGCGGAGATGATGCACTGGCTCGACACGCCGGAGCGCCTCGCCGCGCTGAGTGAGGCACTAGCGCCGGATAGGGGGGCGAAGTAATGCTCTCGCTTTACAGTCTCGTCGCCCTGGCATCGCTTCTCACCTTTGCCATCGCGTTTCTCCTCATCTACCTCCGCATCGAGCGGGGCGGGCGCGCGCCGACCCTGCGGCCCCTCACGGGCATCGCATCCCTCCGCGCGGTGGCCGATCAGGCCATCGAGGAGGGGCAGGCACTGCACCTCGCGCTCGGCAGCGGCAGCCTCTCCGACCTCACCGCCGCCGAGACGGCGATGGGCCTCGTCGTGCTCGACTCGATAGCGGAGCAGGCGAACCGCACGGGCCAGAGCGCCATCGTCACGACGGCGGACCCCGTGAGCCAGCTTCTGGCGGCGGACCAACTACGCCAGCAGCAGGCGGGACGCGGCGAGAACCCGTTAACCGGGGCGCGCTTCGTCGCGCCGCAGCCTGCCGCCTACGGCGCGGGCACGCGCGGCATGATGCAGCGCGAGCGGCTGGGCGTCTCCGTGCTGGTCGGCCACTTTGGCGAAGAATACCTCTTCCTGGCGGAGGAGCGGCCCGGCGGCAGCCTGCCCATCCACCAGCCCGAACTGGCCGCGACGGCCCAGGTCGAGACGCTTCCCCTCGTCTACCTGACCGCGAAACGCCCCGTGCTGGGCGAGGAGATTTTCGCTCTCGGAGCCTACCTGACGCGCTGGCCCTCGCACCTCGCGGGCGTCGTGCTACAGGACCTGGGGCGCATCATCGTCATCGTCGCCATCGTCGTGGGAATCGTCCTGCGCGCCGCCGGAGCCTTCTGATGCAGCCACCAGCCGACAGCACGCGCGAACAGGGCGGCGGGAGCGGGCCGCTCCTCGCCACTGTCGTCGCCGTCAGCATCGGCATCCTGGTGCTGCTCGACATGGCGACGGACCTGCCCTTCCTGAACGCGCTTGGCGCGCTGCTCGTCGAGTATGGACTGATTATCGCGGCCTTCGCGCTCCTGCTGGGCCTGCTCAACGTGTTGAGCGTCCACAGCCGCAAGGTCCGCCTGCGCGAGGAGGGTTGGCCCTACAGCACCATCCTCATCGTGACGACGGTCATCCTGGTCATGCTCGGCCTTCTCACGGGGCCGAGTGGCGGCGCGATTGCCTGGGCGCTGAACAACGTCCTGCTCCCGCTTCAGGCGGCTTTCTTCTCGCTGCTGGCCTTCTTTCTCGTCTCGATTGCCTACCGCGCGCTGCGCGTCACCTCCTTCGAGAGCCTGCTGCTGGTGGGGAGCGCCGCGCTCGTCATCCTGGGCGCGACGCCCATCGGGGCCTTACTGGGGCCATTCTTCCTGAATCTGCGAGAGGGGCTGCTGGCAATTCCCGCGATGGCGGGCGCGCGCGGCCTGCTGCTCGGCATCGCTCTCGGAACCATCATTACGGGGCTGCGCCTCATCTTTGATGGCCGCCGCTACTTTAGATAACCATGATTGAGTGTCCGAACTGCGGTTTCGAGAATCCCACCTCCCGCGCCTTCTGCGCCATCTGCGGCGAGCGCCTGCCTCAACAGGCCGCGCCCGACGCCCCACCTCCCGAACCACTGGTCGCGGAGGCACCGGAGGCGGCTGCGGGCGAAGGGGACGTTGCCGGGGTAGAGTGGCTGTTGGGCGAGGGTGAGCCTCCTCCCGCCAGAGCCGCGCCTGACCTTCCGCCGCCCGAACCAGATGCTCCACCCGCGCAGGCGGGCAACACCTTCCTGCCTGCCTGGTTGCAGGGGATGGCCCCGGAGCCGGAGCCTGTAGCCGTGCCGCCCTCGGACTGGACCGACGCTCTCGACTTCTCCGGGTTGCCCGACTGGTCCCCGGAGCCTGTCCCAGCCCCGCCAGCGCAGGCGGTCGAGCGGGCACGCGCACCTGAACCTGACCGCGCCCCGACCTTCAGCACTGAGATGGGCGCGGGATTGCTGGCGGGCGTGCAGGGCCTCATCCCACAGCGCCCCGCCCTTCAACTCCGGCCCGGCACGGTTCCTTTCCCGCAGGGGCCGGAACCCGCTCCCGACGGCGAGGCCGCTGACCTCTTCGCCCGTATCGCGGGGGGTGGCGTAATGCCGGAGGCCGTGGTGCTGCCAAAAGCCGCGCCGCGCGGGGCCTCCCTCTCTCACCTCCTGCTTCTGCTGGCGGTAGTTGTGCCGCTCCTACTCCAACTCGTGCCGGGGCTGAACGCCGCTATCTTCGGCGCGCCGCCTCCGCTCCGTTCCGCCGCCGCCTACGCCGCGACAGTTGAAGCGTTGCCAGCCGAGGCGACGGTGTTGCTGGCCTTCGACTACGAGGGAGGGATGCGCGACGAGGTGGAGCCGGGGGTCGTCGCCACAATCAAGCACCTGCGGGCATTGGGTACGGCTATGGCTGCCTCGCCGCGCACGTTGAACCTTGTCGCGGTCAGCCTCTCGCCACAGGGTACCGCCCTGGCAGAGCGGGTCTGGGCGGAGAGTGCAAGCCCGACCCTGACGTGGACCAACCTCGGCTTTCTGCCGGGTGGCCCAATCGCCCTTCGCACCCTGCTGGCCCCCGCAGGCACCAGCCTGAACGATGTGTCGCTCCTCATCGTCTTCGGCAACGAGACGGCGGACGTTCAGCGCTGGATAGAGCAGGTGGGCAGCCAGCTTCCCGGCCTGCCTGTGCTGGCGGTTGCCCCGGCGGCGGCGGAGACTGCCCTGATGCCCTACCTCGCCTCCGGGCAGTTGGACGGCCTGCTGGCGGGGGTTCCCGGCGCGGCGACCTATGAGGTGAACGGCTCCAGCCAGCTAGGGGCGGGGTGGCGGCGCATCCACGCCATCACGACGGGGGCGCTCCTCGTGCTGGGCGTCATCGTCGCGGCGAATCTGCGGGCAAGCCGCCGCGAGCGTGCATCGTGAGGCACCCGTGACCGCTGATTTCCTCGGCACGACTGTCGCCGCGATTCTGACGCTCGTGGTCTACAGCTACCTGCTGCGCGACAACCCGCTCTATCGCCTCGCCGAGCATCTGCTGGTGGCGACGAGTGTCGCCTACACGGTGGTCGTCACCGTCTACCTCGTGCTTATCCCGCGTCTGGTGCTGCCCCTGGTGCGGAACCCGGCGGGGCGCTTCGACCTGCTCTTCCCGCTCGTGCTGGGCCTCCTGCTGCTGGCGAAGGCCAGCCCGCGCTTGGGGCGCATCGGCAACTTCAGCCTCGCCTACGTTCTGGGGATGGGGCTGGCGCTGGCCGCCGGGGGCGCGCTCGTGGGCACCCTCTTCCCGCAGAGCGTCGCCACGATGCTCCCCCTGGTTCCCGGAGCTGGCCTGACGCCTCTCGCCGCGCTCGGCAATCTGGTCATCATTATTGGCACGCTGGCGGTGCTCTACTCCTTCACCTTTGTGGTGGCCCGCCGGGAGCCGACGCCCGCAGTGGTCGAGGCGTCCACGCGCTCTCCCGCCGCTATCTGGCGGCAGGTGGGGCGCTGGTTCCTGATGATTACCTTCGGGGCCATCTTCGGAGGGACGACGCTGACCTACATCGCGCTGCTGGTCGGGCGCTGGGACTTCCTCATCAACGACTGGCTACGCCCGCTTCTGGGTCTATAGATGCAAACTCCCACGCCACGCGCTCCAACCTCCATCCTCGCCCTTGACGTGGGCCACGTCTGGACGCGCGCCCTGCTCATCGAGCGCGTGGCGGGAATCATCCGCTTCGTGGCGAGCGGCGAGGCTCCCACCACCCACGAAGATGTGGTGCCCGGCGCGCAAATCGCCGTGAAGACGCTGGAGGCCAATACGGGCCGCCGCCTGCTGGACGCGGACGGCACTCCCCTATCGCCGGAACAGGATGGCGCTGGGGTAGACCTCGTGGTCGTCACCTCCAGCGCGGGGCCACCCCTGAAAGTCGCGGTCGGGGGGATGGTGGAGCAGATTAGCGCGGCCAGTGCCCGCCGCGCGGCGCTGGCTGTTCCCAGCGAGATAGCTGACCAGTTCGTGCTGGATTCGCCCGTAGGGCGCTGGGGCAACGCGGAAGGCGCTACGGGCGTCGTCGAGCGGCTGCTGCGGCGCTGGCCCGATGCCGTCGTGCTGGCGGGCGGAACGGAGGGAAGCGCCGACCGTGCCCTGCTCGAACTGGTGGACGCCGTGAGGCTCGCGGTGGAGGCTCGCCCCGAACAGGCCCCGCCCACCCTCATCTTCGCGGGGAACAGCGCCCTGCACGATGAGGTACGGGAGGCCGTCGGCGAGGTGGTTCCACTCCATCTCTCGCCCAACATCCGGCCCACGCTGGACGACGAGCGCACGCGGGAGGTGGGGCGGCTGCTCGACCAGCAGAGCCGCGCGCTGGCCCTGCGGCGGGTGCCCGGCCTCGACATCCTCCAGCAATGGGGCGGGCGCGAGCCGCTTTCCCACGTGGAGGCGCTGGCGCGAACCGTTCAATATCTGGCGCTGCGTGGCGACGGTGCCGTGCTGGGGTTGGACCTGGGCGGGGAGGACGCCTCGCTCGCCGTGACCTTCCGAAACAGGGTGACGCAGACGCTGGTCCGCACGGACCTGGGCGTGCCAAGCGACGCGGCTCGACTCCTGGAGATGGTGGGCGCGGAGCAGTTGATAGGCTGGGTGCCCGGCCTCACACCTGCGGATGACCTTCTGAATCACCTGTTGAACCTCTCCCTATGGCCCGCGCAGAGAGCAGCGACGCCCGAAGCGGTGCGTGTGCTTCACGCGGCAGCGCGCGAGGCCATGCGCCTACTGCTCGACGAGGCGCGGGCGGCGTGGCCCGGAGAAGAGGCACACGCGCCCCGCTTCGATACGGTTCTCATCGGCGGGAGTGTAGCCCGAAGCGCGCCCCGCCCCGAACAGGCTCTGATGATGGTGCTGGACACGGTTCAACCCGTCGGCATCACGGAGGTTCTGCGGGACCGGGCGGGCCTCATTCCCGCCATTGGCGCGCTGGCAGAGCACGCGCCGCAGGTGGCCGCCGAACTCGTCGAGCGGCAGGGGCTTGAGAGGCTTGCCGCCGTCGTGACGCCGTTTGGCGGCGCGGGGGTGGGCGAAGAGGTGCTCCACTTCCGGCTGACGCAGGGTGGAGCCGTGACGGAGGGCGCGGCGCGGGCGGGCCAACTCTATCGCTTCCCGGTGCTGGGCGAGACGCGGCTGGAACTGCTGCCGAGGGCAGACTTTGACGTGGGGTTCGGGCCGGGCAAGGGTGTAGAACTGACGGGCACGGACGATAGCGTCGGCCTTGTGATTGACGCGCGGGGCCGTCCGCTCGTGCTGCCGGATGGCCTGGAAGCGCGGCGGCGGTTCGCGGGGGAGTGGTTACGCTATGCTGGGGCCTGAAGCACTGCTCCCGTTGGAGCGCGTCGTCTCCGCGATGGCGGCAGTGCGCCGCGCGCGGCTGCTGGACGGCGCGGGCACGGTGCTGGTCGAGGAGGGGCGGCGCGTGGAGCCGGGCACCGTCGTCGCGGCGGAGGAGCAGAGCCAGGTTCACGTTCTGGACGCGGCGCGGCTGCTGGGTGTCGCGCCGGGCAGGGTAGCCGACCTGCTGCTGGTTCCGGTGGGCGAGACCGTCGCGGAGGGGCAGCCCCTGGCGCGGAAGAGCGGCCTCTTCTCACGCACCATCGTCTCGCCCGTTGATGGGATGGTGACGCTTGTGGATGGGCGTGGCCGCCTGCTGCTGCGCGGCCACACGGAGCGGCGCGAACTGCGGGCGCTGATGCACGGGCAGGTCGTCGGCGTGGTGCCGGAGCGTGGCGTCGAAATCGAGGCGCATGGGGCGCTGGTGCAGGGCGCGTGGGGCAACGGGCAGGAGAGCGCCGGGCTTATTCGGTTGATGGTCAGCCACGCGGGTGAGTCCGTCGCCGTGGAGCGCATCAACGTGGGCATGCAGGGCAGCATCCTCATCGCGGGGGCGACGCTGGACGAGGCGGCGCTGGCGAACGCTCACGACGCGGAGGTGCGCGGCCTCGTGGCGGCGAGCATGGAGGCCCGGCTCGTGCCCCTGGCGCAACAGCTACCCTTCCCCATCCTGCTCACTGAAGGGTTCGGGCAGTACCCCTTCTGCCCGCCCGTCTTCGAGGTTCTGCAACGGTTGAACAACCGCGAGGCGACGCTCAACGCCTGCTTCGAGCCGGGGAGCCGGACGCGCCCGGAGCTATTCGTGCCGCTTCAGGGCCAGGGCGCGCCCGTCGCCTCGCCCGGCCCGCTCTCGTCGGGCGACCGCGTGCGCCTGCTCGCGGAACCCTATCTTGGGCAGATTGGCACGGTGGAGGCGGGCGAGAGCACGCTGCACGCGCTGCCGAGCGGCCTCCTGGCTACGGCCTGCACCGTTCGCCTCGACAGTGGCGCAACGCTTTCCATTCCCTTTACGAATCTCGAACGTCTCATCTCCTAGACGCGTACCTTCGGCTATGGAAGCCACAGGTTGACGATGGCTCCCCGCGCGGTGTAGGGCACCTCGGTTACTTCGCCATCCCTGACGGCGAGTGAGGCTCCATCCGCGCCCAAATCCCACAGGCTGCCCCGCAGGAAGACGTTGACGCCGCACCTTGCCCCCGACGCCCCGATTCGCCCCGCCAGCGCGTACTTGCGCCACGCCTCGCCTTCGGCGAGGGTGCCCACGTCGGCGGGGTCTACATCGGCGGGTGGGGAGGCCCCGTTGTATCCCTGCCAGGGCCGCTGCCAGACGCCATCCGGCGCGAGGTAGGAGGGCACGGCGACGAAATCCATCCCATGCTGTTCAAGTGCCTTGTAGACCTGCGGGTACCAGGAGTCGGCGCAGATGACGACGCCGAGCCGCCCGGCGGGTGTGTCGAAGATGGGCAGGTCGGCCAATGTGCCGGGCGCGGTGAAGGGCTGCTCGTCGGTTATCAGGAAGAGCTTGCGGGCGAGACGGCTATCGGCGCGCCCGTCGGGATGGTAGAGGACGGAGACGTTCTGGAGCGGGCCGCTGCCCGGCTTCAGCGCGCCGTCCTTGACGGTTGGAGCGGGCAGGAGCAGCGACCCGGCGACGATGGTGACGCCGTAATCGCGTGCCAGCCCGGAAAAGACGCTGTGATAGATGGAGGCCATCTGCGGCGCTCTCATGCGGAAGAGGGCGTCCTTGACCCAATCGAACGCGCCGGGCCAGGGCGCGTGCTCCGAGCGCCTGCGCCCCCAGGTGGCGAGCGCGGCGCGGGCGAAGCCGGGCAGGTCGTCGCGTATCAGGCGGCGCATGGCGTCCTCGACACGGGCCGCCGCGTAGACGGAGGGGTGGGCACCTGCGACGACGAGCCAGGAGCCGAGGTATTCAGGCAGGACGACTATGGCACGCCCGCCGAGCCAGCCCTGCCGCCACGCTTCGGCGAGGTAGGAGTCCAGCTTTGCGCGGAAGCTCTCGGCGGTGGCGTAGTCTCGCGGCTCCATGCAGGGTTGAATGCCGAGCAGGTTGCCGCGTCCGGTATCGGTGCCCGGCGCGGCGACGACGCAGATGTTCGGCTCTGCGGAGGTGGCGAAACTGTCAGGCGGCATCTGTTCAGTCTAGGGAGTGGGGCATGGCTGTCAAATAGGTTTCCGGTAGGGGATGGAGGTTGACGATAAAGATATGTACATTTATTGACATCGAAAATATGCATGTCATGTTGAGGGCAGCGGCCAACAGAGATTGAAGAGGCGCGGAGGGCGGAAAATGCCCCATATTAGTACCCGACATCGCGGCTGTGGCGTGCATGACTGGTGCATGAAGTGGCTGACATCCGAGCCGATGCCATGCGCGTTCGATGCGGGACGGCAACGGATAACAGATTTTTCACCACAGAGACACACCAACAGTAGGCCCCTTAGGGGGAGGACACAAAGAACGTCCACAACCAACGGTAGGCGCTTTAGGCGAGAACGGCATTTTCTCCTCCTGAGTTTTAAGGAAGCTATACAAATTGAGGGCGCGGAGCACGGAGCGGGCATCCTGCCCGCGCTCCCGGCTGTTACCAACAGTGTAACGTTCAGAAAAGGTTGTGCAGGTTAGGGCGGCTAGAAAAACGTGTGTTCCTACTATATAAAAGACTTCAAGTGCCAAATTCCTGAGGAACTGGTAGCTAGTTGATAAATTGCGGCATTGGGAGGAGATAGGAGGGGTGGTAAGGCAATGAGGGAGTGGAAGGCGTTGATGAAGGGGGATGCGGTCGTGAGCGTCAGTGGCGGTAGATTGCAATTATTTGATAAAGGCGAGATCGCTTCGGCCCAAGGCTGTGGCTTTGTTACTTGCAAACATCTGGAGCGCCTCTCCTTCCATTCCTCTCTTGAGCCGGGTAGTTTCAGGTCTGCACAAGCCTTGTGTTCGCCGAGCAAGGCTTGTGCAGACAAAACCCTACATATGCCGACTAGCGTCGGCGCAGATACAGTGCTCCCGCCACCAGAGTAAGGGCCGAGGCTACCAACCACCACTGGCGTACCGTCGAGATAGTGCTGAATGTACTCAGTGTAATGCTCGTAGGTACTTGCACGCTGGCACTGGTGGGACCATAGCGGCTGGTCGCGCCGTCGAGGTCCACCGCTTCGAGCCAGTAGTAGTAGGTGGTGCCCACATCTACGTCGTTGTCTACCCACTGGTAGGCAAAGCCCTCGCTGCTGTTGGGTGCCTCGGAGGCGATGAGGGCCGCGTTCAGGCGCTCGCCCTCGCTGTCCGGGCTGGTGCTGCGGTAGAGGTGGAAGCCCGCGTTGCCCTGCTCGGAGACGGTCTCCCACTGAAGCAGCACCTGCTCACCTTCGAGGGTGGCGGTGAAGCCCGCCAATTGCACGGCGGCGGGGGCGGCTACCGTAACGGGCACACTGAATTCGGAGGTGTTGCCCTCGGCGTCGGTTGCCGTCCCTACCAGAGGGTCGCCCACCGCGACGTTAAGCGCTGCGGCACTTCCGAGATTGTACGTCTTCAGAGCCAGCGTCATCGTATAGGTGTCTTCGGCGAGGAAGGTTTGCCCCTCACCGCTCGTCGCGGAGTCCGCCTCGAAGAACTCGATGGTCAAGGGATAGGTGGAGGCAGTAACAGGCAACGGGGAACCAGCGGAGTCGAAGGAGTCCACGAAGTAGGTGACGACCAGTTCCCCACTGCTGTTGATGATGGCAGTGTCCATCGTGGGGTAGTTCTGGAGGTGGTTGGGGCTGTCGTCCGTGTCGCCGAGAGCGTCGGGCGGGGGGCTGCCATCAAAGTCGCCGGGGTCGTTGGGCGTAAGGCCGTTGTCGCCCAGGTCTATGCCCTGTTCGCTGTTGTTGAACATGGCGTTGCGCTGGACGCGGTTGCCCGTGCCGACCACGATGGCTACGCCGTCACTGCCGTTGTTGGCGATGACGTTCTGCTCCACCGGAAGGTTGCCGCCGATGAGGTTGTTGGTGGAGGGGTCGCCCTCCGCCGAGATGAAGATGCCATCGCCGCCGTTGCCGCGCGGGTCGTAACTGACAGGCGTGACAGCGGAGGGAGTCCCAGCGTTCAGGCTGCCACGCGCGCGGAAAGCAGGCGTGACGGTCGCTTGAACCACACCGATGAGGTTGCCCGCAATCGTGTTGCCCTCGCTCCCCCCCGCAAGCTGCACGCCATAGCTGCCATTGCCACTGATGACGTTGCCTTCGAACTCGTCGCTCGTGCCATCGCCGTTGGTGCCGATGGTGCTGCTCATGGTGTCGGCGACGAGGATGCCGACGGTGTTAGAGAGGACGGCCCCGGTCACGTCCAGGCCGACGACGTTGCCCGCGACGGTGGTGCTGATGGTGCCGGAGAGGTGAATCCCGCCATCCGTGTTGCCACTGATGAGGTTGCCTTCGCCGTTGTCCCCCGTGCCGTCGCCATTCGTGCCGATGATGTTGCTGTTCGCGTCACTTCCGACGTACACACCCGTGACGTTGGCGAGGGCGCTTGTGCCAGCGGCATCCGTACCGATGGAGTTGCCCGCCACGCGGTTATTGTCGGTGTCAGAGCCAGCAATCCTTATCCCTGTGTCGCTATTGCCACTGATGAGATTGTCTTCCGCCTCGTCAGCCGTGCCATCGCTATCCGTGCCGATGAGGTTGTTGCTCGCGCCATTCTGGATAACCACACCCGTGCTATTTGGGAGGGCACTGGTGCCTGCGGCATTGGTGCCGATGGTGTTGCCTGCCAGCCAGTTGTCGTCGGTGTCAGCGCCTGTAATCAGTACACCGTAGTTGCCATTACCACTGATAAGGTTCGTACGGATGATGGTATCGCTCGCGCCAAGCTCGATGAGCAGACCCGTGTTATTGGGGAGCGCACCGGTGCCTGCGGGATTGGTGCCGATATAGTTGCCTGCCACGCGGTTGTCGTCGCTGCTAGCGCCAGTAATCCATACCCCTTCGGTATTGCCGCTAATGAGGTTGCGTTCGGCCTCATCAGCCGTGCCATCGCCGTCCGTGCCGATGATGTTGCTGCTCGCGCCACCCTGGATGAGCACGCCATAGCTATTGGCAAGGGCACCTGTGCCATCGGCATTGGTGCCAATGCGGTTGCCTGCCACGCGGTTGGTGTCGCTGTCAATGAGCCATACGCCCGCATTGGTATTGCCGCTGATGAGGTTGCCTTCCGCCTCGTCGCCTGTCTGCGCCGGGTCGGTGTCGCTACTATTCGTGCCGATGATGTTGCTGCTCGCGCTGCCCTCGACGAGCACACCAACATCATTGGGGAGCGCACTGGTGCCCGCCGCATTGGTACCGATGGTGTTGCCTGCCACCCGGTTGTTGTTGCTGCTGCCAATGCCTGAAATCATTACTCCGTTGCTGCTATTGCCACTGATGAGGTTACGCTCGGCGGCGTCCGCCGTGCCATCCCCGTTGGTGCCGATGATGTTGCTGCTCGACGTACCATCGATGACCACACCAACAGTATTGGGGAGAGCGCTTGTGCCAGCGGCATTGGTGCCAATGGTGTTGCCTGCTACGTGGGTGGTGTCGCCTTCAAGCCATACTCCATAGAGATTGCCACTTATGAGATTGCGCTCGGTGGCATCAGCGGTGCCATCGCCATTCGTACCGATGACGTTGTTAGTCCCATGACTCCTGAGGATGCGTACACCCACACCAGTGGAACTCACAGTGGGACCGGTTCCTGCCGCATTCAGGCCAATGAAGTTGCACTCGATCCGGTTGCTTGCGCCTGACACCTGGATGGCGGACCCATATAAGACCGTCCCATTCAGCGCCAGCCCTCGCACCGTGCTGTTGCTGGTGAGGATGTAGAGCAGGTTGCTGCCCCCGGCGAGGCGGCTCCCGCTCACCTCGACGCGCAGCGTCGGCGGCCACGACGCGCAACTCGCGTCTGATTGGGTGGTGCCGTCAATCACCACCGGGGCGAGGATGGTGGGGATGCCGGAACCAGGGGTGATGGTCTGCACGCCGCTGCCCGGAATGTCGAAGTGAATGTGGTCCGGGTCCGCGCCGGAGGTGGCGTCGTTGTTTGTGTTCGTCCGCGCGTTGGCGGCATTGATGGCCTCGCGCAGCGAGCAGTGAAATTCCGTGCAGAAGCCATCGTTACTATCGTTGGCACTGTTGACGGTGAAGGTGGGGCCTGGCTGCTCCACGTCCACAGCAACGGACAGGCTGAACTCGGAGGTGTTGCCGTTGGCGTCCGTTGCCGTCGCCACAATGGGGTCGCCGTCCGCGACACCGAGCGTGGTGGCGCTGCCCAGCGTGACGCTCTTCGGCGTGCCCGGAGTCTGGTTGTAGCTGTTGTCGCCGAGGAAGGTTTTGCCCTCGCCGCTTGCCGCCGAGTCGGCCTCGAAGAACTCGACAGTCAGGGGATAGGTAGAGTTGGACGTGGACGAGTCCACCGCGTAGCTCACCACCAGTTGCCCACTCAGGTTGATGAGTGCCGTGAATGTGGGGTAGTTCTGAAGGTTGTTGGCTCCGCTGTCGGGGTCATTAGTATCGTTGTCAGTGGGGCCATTGCTGCCCAGATCTATGCCCTGCTGCCCATTGTCGTGGATGGCATTGCGCTGGATGCGGTTGCCCGTCCCATTCG
>DASVVH010000011.1:0-3863 GCA_036386615.1 Ardenticatenaceae bacterium | reverse complement strand
ACCGTCGCGGAACTTGGCCCCGCAGCCCCCCTTCTTGACGAAACACAACCAGCCGCCTCCGTATTCCTCTCGCCCCTTGATGATGGTGGGCTTGTTACAGTGCGGGCAGAGCCTATCTGCCGAGCGCCAGCGATACTTCTTCTCCCATGAGTTGCAGGAGCCGTCGCCCTCGGCAATGAGGAGGTCGCCGCGCCAGAGTTGACAGCGATAGAGATAATAGAAGAATGGCTCACCGTCATGCTGTTCGCCCATCCAGTCCTCGATGCTCGCGAGAATCTGGAAGCGCGAGGCGAGTCCGAAGAAGGTGCAGAGTTTTTCGGCCCCCGGCTTCAGCAGCGTGGGCTTGGGCGTGCCGGGGATGACGCCGTAGTCCACGTCCTTCTTCATCAGGTTGCTGGAGACATACGCGACGACGGCATTGTACCGCTCCGCCGCCTGCTGAAGCGTGAGCGCGGGCATGAGAGCATTGCTGGCAAGGATGATGTTATCGTCCATTGTTCCGACTCCTTCCCAAGGATGTGACGACCGACGACTGACGACCGCTAACGACAAACAGTGAGTATGCGTCATTCCTAAACACACGCCAGAACGCGTGTTCAATATGATAGCAAAGAGAGAACATCTTGTCTAGTGCCAAAATCCGGCTCTTCCAACCGGAGGATCAGGAAGTCGCTAGAGACCTCATCCTCTCCGGGTTGGGCGAGCACTTCGGCTACATTGACCCCAGCTACAATCCTGACGTGGATGATATAGGGGCCAACTACGTCACGGCAGGCCAGACTTTTGTGGTGGTGGAACGTGACGGGGTGCTCGTCGGCACGGGGGCACTCCTGGTCCACAATGAAGAGGTGGGGCAACTGGTGAGAATGTCGGTTCATCAGGGCCAGAGGCGGCAGGGGTTGGGCCGCGCGTTGGTCAGTCACCTGCTGCAAATCGCGCGGGGACGGGGGCTGCGAAAGGTGATTGTGGAGACGAACAACGACTGGTACGATGCCATTGGCCTTTACGAGCGCTGCGGGTTTGTTGAGTATGGCCGGGACGAGATAAGTGTTTACATGGAACTGGAGTTGTAGAGGACGGAAGACATGGAGACGATTCAGTACGGGAGCGCCGAGGAGGGCGACATTCCTTCCATTCAGGAGACTGCCCGCGCAAGCTGGCAGGCGACTTACTCAAATATTTTCCCCGCCGAGTTCATTACCAACTTTCTGAGTCGCCACTACTCGCCGGAGAGCTTGCGCGCGGTCATGCGTAGTTCTCGCTCTAACTTCCTTGTCGCGCGGGCAGGGGCGCGGGTGATAGGCTTCTGCAATTTCGGGGAGGCGATTTCAGGCGAGGGACACCAGCTATATCGTCTTTACCTTGACCCCGCCTATTGGCGGCATGGAATTGGCGGAAAGCTGTTGGGGATGATGGAGGAACGGTTACGGGAGCAGGGGGTCAGCGCCTATTTCTGCTACGTTCATGGGGAAAACGAGGTGGGCAAGGCATTTTATGTCAAACAGGGTTTCGCCCATAACCCGGCGCGGGATGTGGATGAGGAATGGTTCATGCGGAAGGAACTGTAGGAGTGTCGGGGGTCCAAACCCCAGGCCCGGAAGCTTTAGACTCGCTCCGCGATTGGCACGGTTTCCACGGACGCGGCCAACTCTTCCATGAGGGAAGCTACTTCTCCGGCCTCGTAGACGGAGGTTCCGATGTAGGGGCCGAAAGGCGCGTAGACCCAGACGACTTTCGAGGAAGCGGTCTGGAACAGAACGCCCACGTCCGCCTCGATGGCTTTCTCGCCAGAGTGGAGCGTATCGCCCTGCGCTCGCACGCTGCCGGGATGGCACCATTCGTGGACAAGAGCAGGCTCGTCGAGAGGCGCTTCTTCGTCGTCCTGCAAGGATACGGCGGCGATGGAGGTGGTCTCGGTGAGGCAGATGGCGGTGCAGGCGATGTGGATTTGCCGAATCTCGCCCAGCTCTCGCGCCAGGGGGCTGGTATCCGGCTCGTAGGAGCGTTGGGGGTTGAGGCGCAGAGCCAAGCGCGCGACGTTCCCAAAGGGGGAGGCGTCGGCCACTGCTTCCTCCTCCGCGAGGAATTCTACTGTTTGCCCTTCCAGATGCAGCGTGGCCGAGACAACGCCCGCCACGACGCTATCCAGCGACTTGCCGATGAGCGAGGCGAGTAGAGTGGCCTCTTCGGCGGAAATCCGTACGCTATGTTTCATCGGTTTGTCCTCTCGATTGCGAGCCGGGGTTCGGCCTGCTGCCCCTCTCCGTGCAAGACGATTGCCAGCGAAAATCAGATTGACCACATTGCCGCCGAGGGGTATAATCCTGTAGCTTCTGATACTTTTTTCACAAGCTCCCCACGCCGATAGCTCACATTCACCCAAAGGAGGGTGTCATGGTTTCGAGCGCCTACGATACGCTCATTCAGGGTCTCCAATACCGGGGACGCGAGGGCCAGTGGTCCTGGATCCTGCATCGCCTGACCGGGCTGGGCGTCTTCCTCTTCCTCGCGCTGCACATCTTCGACATCTACCTCATCATGCTGGGGCCGGAGCCGTTCAACACGCTCTCGACCATCTATCACCACCCAATCGCGCGAGTAGGCCACATCTTCCTCTTCTTTAGCCTGCTGTGGCACGCCTTCAACGGGTTCCGCATTACCCTGCTGGATTTCGTGCCGCGCCTGTGGAAGTACCAGCGGCAGACGGTATGGATTCAGGTGGTCGTCTTTCTGGCGACCTTTATTCCCTCGACCATCGCCATTATGCTGGCGATTATGCAAGGCGCGGAATAGGAGGAGCGATGCAACGAGAAGCTTTCCGTTCCGCGAGGGGCCGCATGGAGCGTTCGAGCAACTTCGAGTTGTTCGCGTGGTTCTTCATGCGAATCAGCGGCATCATCCTGCTCGGTATCGCGCTCTTCCACATGTACTACATGCACTTCGTGGTAGACGTGGCCCAGATTGACTTCCTCACCATAGCGCGCCGGTGGGACACGAGCAGTCCATCCGGCGCGCTATGGCGCACCTTCGACACGGCACTGCTCTTCTTCTCCTTCACGCATGGGACGAATGGCGTGCGCTACGTCATTGAGGATTATATTCACCATAACGGGATGCGCGTGACTGCCAAGGTGGGGCTGTACCTGCTCTACTTCGTGCTGATGGCGATGGGAGCCTACGTCATCTTCGCCTTCGACTCGGAGGCGTGGCTGGCGCGCGAGGACACCACGTCCCTGCTCCGGCTCATCTTCTAAGAAATACAGGGAGCGGATAGGGCTGAGGGGTATTCGAGCCGTTCCTCATCCTTCATCCTTCATCCCTCATCCTTCCGATAGAGGCTTCGATGGCAACACATCAATACGACGCGATAGTGGTGGGCGCGGGCGGCGCGGGGCTGATGGCGGCACTCTACGCCGCGCGCGGCGCGAAGGTCGCCGTGCTCTCCAAGCTGTACCCGACGCGCTCCCACACGGGAGCGGCGCAAGGGGGCATCGGCGCGGCGCTGGGCAATCTGGAAGAGGACCACTGGCAGTGGCACGCCTACGACACGGTGAAAGGCTCGGACTACCTGGGAGATCAGGACGCCATCGAACTGATGTGCCGCGAGGCGATTGACGTGGTGCTCGAACTGGAGCACATGGGTCTTCCGTTTGACCGCACGCCGGATGGCCGCATCGCGCAGCGCCCGTTCGGCGGCCACTCGAAGGAGTTCGGGAAAGGTCCGGTGCGCCGCTCCTGCTACGCCGCTGACCGCACGGGCCACATGATTCTCCAGACGCTCTATCAGCAGTGCATGAAGGAGAACGTCACCTTCTTCAACGAGTACCAGATGCTGGACCTCATCATCGAGGATGGCGTCTGCA
>DASVVH010000010.1:0-4435 GCA_036386615.1 Ardenticatenaceae bacterium | reverse complement strand
CCGAGTCCCGCCTCCTGCCCAAACTCGACTACCACGCGCTGGTCCAGCTTCCCGCCGACCAGATATACACCTATCTCGTGGATCACCTTGCTCCGCTTTTCGAGCTACAGCAGGTAGCCCTCGATAGCGAGATGACCACCGGCTTCAACAGTCATGGCCGCGAGCACGTCTGCACCGTCGCCAGCAACGCGGCGATGCTCCTGAAGCAGCTCCACCTCGTCTCCGTCCACGACTACAACGAAAAGGAGGCCATCCTCGGCGGCTTGCTGCATGACCTTGGCAACCTCCTCCAGCGCAAGTTTCATGGCCTCTACGGGATATACCTGCTCACCCAACTCTTCGGGAACTATGCCGCGAACGAGGCCACCCTTGAGAGCTTCCTGACGCTCCTCGAAATCGTGATGTTTCACGAGGTAGAGTTTGGCTCGCAGCAGGCTCTCTTCGAGCAGTTGAGCGCGGCGACGTTGAGTGTCATCATCGCCGACAAGACGGATGTGAGCTTTCGTCGCGTGAGCGCCAAATCCAACGTTCCTGAGGCGATGCTTGACGCTCACGTCCTCGTGAACCTGCTGGTGGCGAACTCGCGAGTCCAGCGGAAGGCTGGAAATGGCGGTCAATTCTGCTGGACGGTGGATTTTCGCACCAAGCTCGACGCTTCACAGGGCGACCTGTTCTCAAGTTTGGTCAGGGTCACGGGGCGCGTGAAGTATCCCCAGGAATGGATTGCCCTCTATGAAGAGGGGAACATCGAGTACCTGTTCCTTTTTCAGTCTACCTTCCTCAAAATCTACCTGTCGCGTCTCTACCTCGCGATGCGCGCGGTCTTTATGTTGTATCCTTCGACCGAAGAGTTCCTGCTGGTTGTAGACGACGCGGAGCGCGGCATCAGCATCTCTCGCGTTTTCACTCGCAAAGATTACCAGCACAAGATTCGCACCCTGGGCAAACTGTTTTACCGTGAAGCATGGCCCGACACCTACTTGTCCCGTGCTTTGGAGTAGCGCAAGCGCCCGCTTGACCATACAACCCTATTGGGTCTTATAGGGCCGGTTTCCAAATCGAAGCCCGCCCTTAGGACGAGAGCAGACTTTTGTAACGCCCTGTTAATTATCTCGCCACTTTTGACTTACAGACGGGAAATGCTATACTTATTCCCTATTCTGCGGGCGTAGTTCAGTGGTAGAACGTCTCCTTGCCAAGGAGAAGGTCGTGAGTTCGAGCCTCATCGCCCGCTCTACGGCGACGTAGCCAAGTGGTAAGGCATGGGTCTGCAAAACCCTGATCGCGGGTTCGAATCCCGCCGTCGCCTCCTAGAAAAAGCCGGGCGCTAGTGTAGCGCCCGGCTTTTGTTATCCTCGAACGTTTAAGCAGGTTAATCATCGCGGATGTACGCTGAAATTCTAATATCGCGGGAGGCCTGGATGCATACTGTTTATATAGAGCCTTCCTCGCCAGGCAGTTCCTTATGGACAATATAGTTAAAGGTTGGAGATTGGAGGGACGCGACTGCTCTAAAGGATGCTCCGCAAAAGTCGCTGCCAGGGGCTTTCAGCCGGGCGTCCCCGTAGGGGGACGCTAAGGATGAGGTTATCTACTGTGCAATGTCTAAACGTTGCGTCTATCAGGGTCGGAGACTCATATTGATGGCGGCTCTAGTTCCGCGACCTTCTCACGCGTGTGCCGCTTAGCGGCTTTCATAGGGTGGCTGCGGCCTATCGCAGACGAAGAGGTTCTCCAGCGACCTACCGTGAACATTGAAAGTTTGTCTCTCGCCCTCGACAATGATGCGGGTGCCGGGCGTTATCACCTGCATGTACATGCTTCCGGGTTTTGGGCAGCCGAGGCTCGAATCGCGCCATGAGACCTCTTCCATGCTTACAACGGTGAGGTTCTCCGGCGCGATGCCGGAATACTGCGAGACTAGTTCGACTGCTCGCCGGGCATAGGGATTCGCGGGCAGGTTGCTCTCATTGCCCGCCGGGGGTGTGTTGGTAGGGATACTCATCGTGGGGACTCCTGTCGTTGGGGTGGGAGGTACAAACGTAGCGGTCGGTAGTAGAGCCGCCGGGGTGTGAGAGGGGGCGAGGGTGGGCAGTGGTGTGGCGGAGGGGACGATGGTGGGGGTAGCGCTCGACATCGGTACGAGAGCCACCTCCCCCGTGCTCACGTCAGGGTCGCCGCGCTCACCGGGCACAGGCTGTTCCGGGGTCTCGCAGACGAAGAGGCTCCCTGTTTCGCTGCCGTGAACGTAAAACGTCTGGCCCCCACCTTCCACGATGACACGGACGCCGGGCACGATACGGTCCAGGTAGGCGCGATCAGGCTGGGGACAGCCAACGGCGGAACTAGGCCAAGTTACCTCTTCCACGCTCAAGACCTTCAGGTCCTCCTCTGCAATGCCGGAATGCTCCGCTACCAGTTGGACTGCCTCGTCCGTCACGACGTTGGAAGGAACGGCAGATGCGTCGGGTTCCGTCGTTGGTGTAGCGGCAGCCTCAGTCGTGGTCGGAGCGGGCGCGATAGTCTTGGTCGCGGGCGGCGTGGCAGTTGGCTCCGTTGTGTTGGTGGGTTCAGGTGTTGAGGTCGCTGCTGGCGGTACCATTGGCTCCGTCAGGGCAGTCGGCGTACCCACGGGCGCGGTTGTATTTGCCGCGCTCCCGCAGGCGACCAGTAGCGCCGCCAGGGCTAACGATATTATCCCCCTAGCGCCACGCATTGAGGTAAACGCCCAATGGTCAATCGTGCTCATCTCTCACTCTCTTCAGCGCATTGTCCCTAGCTCGAATAACGTCCGTGGTCCGCTGATAGTTCCCTCTTCCCAGCAAAGGAAGTGCCATGCTCTATGGTGTAGCTTCCGAAGGTGCGGGGAGAATCACAGTGACGCGAAGCGGATGTTCCGTCCTGGTGCAAAGTCGTCACGGCTCGACCAAGGGAAAGGATGCACCAGGCGGCACCTTGAGTTACCTTAGATGGGTGCTGGCAACGAGCTAAGAAAGACCCTCTCGAAGCATCGTGTCGAATGTTTCGAGAGGGTTCTATTATCCCGCCGCAAGACCTCCGTGTCAGGGGTGACGGTGGATGTAGATGGGGCTGAAGCCTACGTTGAAACGGGCAGTGCCATCGGCAAATTCGGGTGTAATGAGTGCGCCATCCCGCGAGTAGGCGGCGATGAATTTTTCCCGGGGAACTGTGCTCAGATCGGGGGTAGCATCTCTCGACCATGCCACGTCTACAACTCTGGTCGTCTGCGTAAAGGAGAAACGAAACGCCTCCACATCGCCACCATACGACACCGGGGCAGGTTGCAGGTTGCTTCCCGCTGTGCGACCAATGAGTTGTTGGTAGGCAAAGTACGCGGGGCGCGGACTCTGGTCACCATGTAACAACCCTCCATTACGCCAGCCTGGTCCATTGAGCATGTACCACGAGTACTGTTGCACCCCAGCACCGACCACGCGAACAGCCATCCGCACGAGAAGGTCTGCTTGAAGCTGGTAGAAATGTTCTGTAGGCGGAACCAAGCAACTCTCTCCGTCCGCTTGCGGGTAACATAGGTAAGCGCCCTCATTCAGCCAGAGGGGCTTGTCCACGCTATATCGCGCCATTTCCGCGCGCAGGAAACGGGCCTTGCCTACCACGATGCCGCCCCAATCCCTCCATCTGGGATCTATGGGGTCAGGGTCCACTACGTCGGTAGAGCCGTACCAATGGGGGTAGCTATGGTACGCCACAATATCAAAGTGGTCATACGTGTTGTTGTCCTGCCTTCCAGCTTCCAGGATACCCCGCAGGAAGTATTCGGGCCTGCCAGCACCGGCTGGACTATTCGGGTTGTCGAGCAGCAAGCCTCCGATGACCACCTTTGCCTGCGGGTCGGCCTCCTTAATGCGCGGCGTGACCACCTTGAGCATCCTGCCGTAGTCCTCACCGCCGTAATAATCTAAATCGCTTATGTCTCCCCAGCAGCCGAAGACGGAGGGATGGCGGAGTAGGCTTGGGTCTATGTCCGGCTCATTGCCCAATTCCCAGTAACGCACGTTGTAGGGCGGCTTGCTGTAACGGTGGACCAGCCAGTTCATGAAGTTGCCGAAATTAACGTAGCGGTCTTCACGGATGGCCCCACACGAGTAACCGCTAATGCTCGCCCAGTGCGGGTTGTCGTCCACCACGACTACGGGTGTTAACCCCATTCGCACCGCCGCGCGAAGTTGATCCTCAAAGTACTCCAGGGCACGGGGGTTGTAGGAATCACCCTCGTTGGGTTTAACCTCCCGCCAGCTCACATGGTTCAGGCGGATCCAGCCCGCACCCAGAGACGCTGCGTGCGACTGCAACCTGTCGTACTCCGGATTGGCTGTAGGTGCCAGGCCACCCGTGGTCTCAAAAGCCCAGGGCGAGGAGCTGGCGGAACGAGCAATGCGAAGTGCCAAGGGCA
>DASVVH010000009.1:0-2790 GCA_036386615.1 Ardenticatenaceae bacterium | reverse complement strand
CTCCCTAAATCCCCTTGCGTCTTTGCGTCCTCGCCTAAAGCGCCTACTGTTGGTGCGTTATGCCGTTATCCGTTGGCGGTCGTCGGTCGTCGGTCGTCAGTCGTCTACTGCGGCGGGAGGTCGGTGGCGGGCGTGGTGTAGGGCATCAGGCCCTCGGTGCCCGTCTCGCCGTAGTTCACATAGATCGTCTTCTTGCGGAAGTAGTGATCGAAGCCATGAGGTCCGTCGTCCCCGCCCATGCCGCTCAGTCCATAGCCCGTGTGGAAACCCTGGAACTGCTCCGGGCCAATCTTGTTGATGTAGATTTCGCCGGAGCGCACCGCCTGCACCGCGCGCATCATCCGCTTGAGATCGTTCGTGAACAGATACGTGGTCAGGCCATACGGGGTGTCATTGGCGAGAGCAATCGCTTCTTCAAAGTCGTCGAAGGGCATCACGGGCGAGATTGGCCCGAAAATCTCCTGTTGCATGATGTCCATGTCGTTGCTAACGTTCGTCAGAACGGTCGGCGCGTACCAGAAGCCTTTCTGGAACTCGTCGCCTTCCGGGCGCTTGCCACCCACGAGGACCTCCGCGCCCTGCTCCTGCGCCCGCGCCACCATCCGCTCCAGCTTTTCAAGCTCCATCTGGTTGACCTTCGGGCCGATGTCAATATCGGTTCGCATTGGGTTGCCGAGCCGCAGCCCGCCCGCGATGGCCGCATACCGTTCCACGAACCTGTCATAGACGCGGCGGTGAACGTAGGTGCGCTCGTTGCAGGTGCAGACCTGACCGCAGTTGACGAAGCGGGCGTGAATCGCGTTGCGAACCGCCACCTCCACGTTCGCGTCGTCCATGACGATGAAGGGTGCCTTGCCGCCCAACTCCAGCGAGACGACGGTGATGTTCTGCGCCGCCGCCTCCAGAATCTGCCGTCCGGCGCGAACGGAACCCGTCACTGTCACTAGCTGGGTAATCTGGTCACGCACTAGCGTGTCACCGACGATGGTGCCCGCACCCGTGACGACGTTCACCACACCCGGCGGCAACCCCGCCGCCTCGCAGATGCGTGCAAGTTCGATGGCGCTGAGGGGCGTGTCCTCGTGGGGCTTGACGACGATGGTGTTGCCAGCCATGAGCGCGGGGGCGACCTTGCGCGCGAAGAGCGCCGCCGGGTAGTTCCAGGGGATGATGCCGACCACTACGCCGAAGGGCACGTTGCGAATCCAGATGTCCTCGTTGGCGTTATCCGAGGCAAAGATTTCGCCCTTCTGGGCGCGGGCGAAGGTGGTGAAGTACTCGAAGAAGCCCGCCGTGCCGCCAATCTCGCCCCGCGCCTCGACGAGTGGCTTGCCCTGCTCCTGCACGACCAGCCGCGCCAGCCGCTCGGAATCGGCGCGGATGAGTTCGACGATTCGTTTCAGGTAGTCGGCGCGCTGGACGCCGGAAAGCGCCTCCCAGGCGGGCTGCGCGGCCTGCGCCGCTTCGAGCGCGGCGCGGGCGTCCTCGCGGGTGCCTTCGGCCACCTCGGCAAAGGCTTCGCCCGTGGCGGGGTTCAGGACGGGGCGGGTTTTGCCGTCGCTGGAGGCGCGCCACTCCGCGCCAATCAGCATCGAGTAGAAGTCCAGGGTTGTTCCTGCGGTCACTCCATCCTCCACATCTAGGGAAAGTATCGTTAATCTATCGTCAGCCTGCGGTCCAGCCGCCGTCAATGACCAGCCCCGTGCCCGTGATAAAGGCCGCGTCGTCCGAGGCGAGGTAGAGGGCGGCGGCGGCGACCTCTTCGGGCGTGCCGAGCCGCCCCATCGGCTGGCGGGCTTCGAGCGCCTGCCGCGCGGCGACGCGGTCATCGGCCTGCTGAAGCAGCCGTTCGACCCAGGGAGAGTCCACCGTGCCGGGACAGAGGCAGTTGACGCGAATCCCCCGCGTGACGTACTCGACGGCGACCTGCCGGGTAAGGGCGATGACCGCGCCCTTGCTGGCGCAGTACGAGGCGCGTTTCACGATGCCGACCATCCCCGCGACGGAGGCGGTGTTGATGATGACCCCGCTCCCCCGTTCGAGCATGTGGGGAATGGCGTACTTGCAGCCGAGGTAGACGCTCTTGACGTTGACGGTCATCACGCGGTCCCACTCGTCAGGCTCGCACTCCACCACGTCCGTCGTTGAGCCGATGCCCGCGTTGTTGCAGAGAATGTCTACCCGACCATAGGTTGCCAGCGCCTGCTCGATCATGGCGCGGACCTGTTCGGGCTGGCTGGCGTCTACCGCGAAGGGGTGGCAGGTGCCGCCCGCGTCCGTGATGATGGCTGTGGTTTCCTCAGCCGCGCCGCCGTTGAGGTCCGCCGCGAGGATGCGCGCGCCCTCCCTGGCGAAGAGGAGCGACATGGCCCGGCCAATGCCGGAGCCTGCGCCCGTAATCACTGCCACGCGCTGTTCTAGCTTCATAGAGTCTTCCTCGTGGGGCTGGCAAAAGATGGGCTACCGGATACGGCGGGTTGCACGGTCTGTCCCGGTGTAGGCGCGATTAAGAAGTGGGAGGCTATAACAATCCGGCAAAATGGTCAAGCTGTTTGCAAGGAAGGAGCGGTAGGGTGTCGGGCCACGTTATGTGAACTAGGGCCTACCAAAGCCTACCTGAAAACGATATGAGGTAGGCTGTAGTTGACATAAAGTGAAGAGCAGGAAGGTAGGTCATATCTGTATGTCCTTGGCCTCGCTATGGAGGACCGTTTACTACCTTAGCGTGGCGCTCTGTGACATGAAGGTCGCAGAGCAACGGGGCGGGCGAGACGCCCGCGCTCCCGGCTT
>DASVVH010000008.1:0-16533 GCA_036386615.1 Ardenticatenaceae bacterium | reverse complement strand
TGGTCGCCTGCTTCAAAGCGTTCAAGCAAGGATAGCGGACTTTGGATATTGCAATCATCGGCGCGGGATACACAGGGCTGACCGCCGCGCATGACCTAGGCAAAGCGGGGCACACCGTCACGCTCTATGAAGCGCTGCCCGAAGCCGGGGGGTTGGCGACGGGCTTCAAGGCCCCTCACTGGTCGTGGCGGCTCGAAAAGTTCTACCATCACCTCTTCACCAACGACGACGACATTATAGGTCTGGCAAAGGAGGTTGGTATCGGCGACGCGCTGACCACCTACAGCCCCTCTACCGACCTGATTCACGAGGGCAAACCTTATCGCTTCGATGGTTTGATTGGCGGCATCACCTATCCCGGCCTCTCGCTCGTCGAGAAGGCACGCGTCGGCGTGGCGATGTACTACCTGAAGTTCCTGAAGAACTGGAAGCCGCTTGAGCAGGTCACGGCCCACGAGTGGCTGACCCGCGCGATGGGCGCGAGTGGCTACGCTAAAACCTTCGAGCCGCTTCTGTACGGCAAGTTTGGCGATGAGTACCGCAGTGTGCCGATGAGTTGGTTCTGGGCGCGCATCTACAAGCGCACGCCGAAGCTTATTTACTTTGATGGTGGCTTCCAGACCTTCACCGACGCGCTGGCGCGTGCTGTCGGGGCGCAGGGGGCCACGTTTCACCTGAACACCCGCGTGAGTGCCATCCGCCGCGCCGGAGGCAGGTGGGAGGTCGAGTCCTCGCAGGGCACTCACCGCTTTGACCGCGTGATTTCGACGGTCTCGCCCGGCCTGATGACGAAGCTGACGCCGGAACTGCCCTCGAACTATCTCGCAGCCCTGCGCGACCTCAAAAGCCTTGGCGCGGTGGTCATGACGGTGGCGCTCAAGCACAAGCTGACGGACCACAGCTACTGGCTCAGTCTTGACAAGCGCAAGTACCCCATGCTCGCCCTCGTGGAGCACACCAACATGGCGGACCCCCGCCATTATGGCGGGGACCACCTCGTCTACGTGGGGGACTACCTGCCCGCCGACCATCCCTACCTGAAGATGGATGCTGACGAGTTGTTCGAGCACTACGAGCCAGCGCTTAAATCGTTCAACCCGGCCTACGAGCGCTCGTGGGTGACGGGCAAGTGGGTCTTTTCCACCCCCTACGCCCAGCCCATCCCGCCGCTTCGCTATTCCGAGCGCATCCCGCCGTTGAAGACGCCGCTCCCCGGCCTCTACTTCGCCTCCATGAGCCAGGTCTACCCCTGGGACCGGGGAACGAATTATGCCGTAGAGATGGGGCACAAGGTCGCCTCGACTCTACAATCGGACAGCGTTCCGGCCCCACAACCCGAATCCGAGGCGGTCGAACCGCAGAGCCTGACCGCTTAGAGGGCACCACCCTGCTTTACATCATCGCGTCAAAAGGAGTTTCACTATGAAAGTTGTCGTCGTTGGTACCGGCTTCGTGGGGCTGACCCACGCCGCCGTGCTCTCCGAGTACGGCCACGAGGTCTATGGCTACGATATAGATGTCAAGCGCATCGCCGCCTACAACTCGGCCAACCGCAAGGCGATTGAACATTACGTCAATGAGCCGGGCCTCGCGGACGTCATCGCCGAGAACCTGAACCGCTACCTCTTCTTCACGACGGACCTGACCGACGTGATTGAGGGCGTGGATGCCATCTTCCTCTGCACGGCCACGCCGCCCAACCGCGACGGCTCGACCGACCTGACCTTCTACAAGAATGCCGCCCACACGTTGGGCGAGTTCCTCGCGAAGCGCGAGAACAAGAAGCGCGTCGTGCTCGTCAACAAGAGCACGGTGCCCGTCGGCACGGCGCGGCTGCTGGAGCGCATCCTGCGCGAGCACGGCGTGGAGAACTTCGGCGTCGCCTCCAACCCGGAGTTCCTGCCGGAGGGGGTCGCGGTGGAGAGTTCCCGCAGGCCCGACCGCGTGGTCGTCGGGGCCGACACTGAGGAAGACCTGGAAATTCTGCGCCGCATCTACCCGCAGTTCGTCAACCACGTTCGCATCCGCTACATCGAGACCACGCCGGAGACGGCGGAGGCCATCAAGTACGTGGCGAACACCCTGCTCCTCACCTACATCTCCTTCTGGAACGGCGTGGGCGCGCGGCTGGGCGAGACCTTCCCTAACGTCCGCATGGAAGACCTGAAGCTCGGCGTTACCGCCGATGCCCGCATCAGCACCTGGGGTTCCTATGTCTCCAACGGCGCGGGCGGAAGCTGCTTCGGCAAGGACATCCAGTCGCTCATCTACCAACTCAGCCGCGCCGGGAGGCAGACGGACCTGTTGCAGTCGGTCTACCGCATCAACGAGTTCCAGAAGACCTACCTGATTGACCGCGCCGTTCACGAGGCGGGCTTCAACTTCAACCACAAATCCGTCGCCCTGCTTGGCCTGGCCTTCAAGAAGCACACCAACGACATGCGCGACTCCTCCTCCCTCAAGGTAGTCGAGGCGCTGCTGGCGCGTGGCGTCAAGGAGATTCGCGCCTACGACCCGCTTGCTAACGAGGAGGCCCGACGCTGGTTCGACCCCTCGCAGAACCACCTCTTCGAGCGCATTTCCTACCACGACACCGCGAAAGAGGCGCTGGAAGGCAGCGACGCGGTCTTTGTCTCCACCGACTGGGAGGAGTTTCGCGGGCTGTCGCACGTCATCGAGACCACCGTCCAGCCGCCCTACCTCATCATTGATGGCCGCCGCATGATTCCCGACTATCGCGCGCTCGTGGCGAAGGGCTACGAATATCTCGCGGTGGGCACGACCACGTTGCGCCCCTCGAATGGCGCGGGGCCAGTGGAACAGGAAGAGATGGACGACCTTCTCTTCGCCACGCCGACGCTGATGGGCTAAAGCCTGCCTTAATGTAAACAGACGCGTAGACACTGCACGCCCCGCGCCGCTAACAAGCGACGGCGCGGGGCGTCTTTTGCTTCTTCGCCCGGTGTGACGCAAACTTGCCCCTGGCACCTTACATGATTCCCAGCCGGGAGCGCGGCAAATGCCCTATCGGCAGTGCCTGCCATGTGGCTGCACGTCTCCTGTTATACGAGCGACATAGCCTAACGTCGGGAGCGCGGGCATCCTGCCCGCCCGTCGTTGCCGTAAAGTCGTAGCGGTCGTCGGTCGTCGGTCGTCGGTCGTCGGTCGTCGGTCGTCGGTCGTCGGTCGTCGGTCATCCTTGGTACTGATAACGGATTGGAGAGGCGGATGCGTTCTGGAGACAGCGAGATACATCGCACCACGCTTGACAATGGCCTGACGATACTCACACGGGAACTGCACCACGCCCCCGTCACCACCTTCTGGGTCTGGTATCGCGTCGGCAGCCGCAACGAATTGCCGGGCCGGACGGGCATCTCCCACTGGGTAGAGCACATGATGTTCAAGGGAACCTCCCAGTTCCCGAAGGGCGTCATGGACCGCGAGATTTCGCGCCTCGGCGGCACCTTCAACGCCATGACCTGGCTCGATTTCACCGCCTACTACGCCACCCTCCCCGCCGACCGTATAGAGATTGCTATGCGAATCGAGGCGGACCGCATGGTCGGCGCGGCCTTTGAACCCTCGGAGACCGAGGCCGAGCGCACCGTCATCCTCTCGGAACTCCACATGTACGAGGGCTACCCCAGCTTCCGCCTCGCGCAGGAGGTTCAGGCGGCGGCCTTCCAGCTTCACCCCTACCACCACGAGACTATTGGTTGGGAGAGCGACCTGCTCACTATGACGCGGGACGACCTCTTCAACCACTACCGCACCTACTACGCCCCCAACAACGCCATAGTCGTCGCCGTCGGCAACTTCCAGACCGGGGAGATGGTGGACCGCGTGGCCGAGATATACGGCTCCCTGGCTCCCGGCCCCGCCGTCCCGCCCGTGCAGTTCAACGAGCCGATGCAGCGCGGCGAGCGGCGCGTCACCATTCAGGGCCGCGAGCCGACGCCCCTCCTCGCCTACGCCTACAAGGCCCCCGCCGCCACCGACCCCGATTTCTGGCCCCTCGCCGTCTTGGATTCCATTCTCGGCGGCGCGAAGGGCGCTTCCATCTTCGGCGGTGGCGGCAGCAGCCGCACCAGCCGCCTCTACCGCCGCCTCGTGGATGGCGGGCTGGCGGTCTCGGCCAGTTCCGGCCTCCTGCCCACGATTGACCCTTATCTCTACTCCGTTGACGTGATGGTGCTCCCCGCCACAGACCGCGACGAGTTGGAGCGGGTCATCAACGAGGAAATTAGCCGCTTTCAGGAGCAGCCCGTCACCGAGGAAGAGCTGGCCCGCGCCAAGAAGCAGACGCGGGCGCATTACGCCTTCGGCCTCGACAGCATGTCCAACCAGGGGCGCTGGCTCGGCCTCTCCAGCATCGTCGCCACCACCGACTGGTTCGTCAACTACCTGGACTCGCTTGAGGCCGTGACGGCCTCACAGGTGCAGAGCGTCGCCCAGCGCTACCTCGTCCCCACGAAGCGCACCGTCGGCTGGTACATCCCAGAAAATGGCGCGAACAACGGGTCAGGCCAATAGAAGCGATTGATAGCACGGAGACTATAGAAAATGGATGAGACGCATCAACACTCGCTGCCCAGCGAGGAAAACATCGCCCTCCGGCGGCTCGATAATGGCATCCTCCTCGCCGCGCGCGAGAACTTCGCCAGTCCCGCCGTCATCATGGCCGGGCTGCTCGAAGTCGGCTCGATGGACGAGACCCCGGAAAAGGGCGGCCTCGCCACCCTCACCGCCTCGCTCCTCTCGCGCGGCACCGAGCGCTACGACTACGACACCCTCAACGACGCCATCGAGAGCGTCGGCGCGAGCGTCAGCGTCTGGGGCGGAACACACACCACACGCGTCGCCGCCAAGAGCCTCGCCGAAGATTTTCCGGCGATTCTGGAACTGGCGAACGAGATGCTGCGCCATCCCACCTTTCCCGAAGAGCACCTTGAGCGCGTGCGGGCGCAGCGCATCACCGGCCTGCACGAGCGGCTGAACAACACCCGCGCCGTCGCCGAACTCGCCTTCTATCAGGCCGCCTACCCCTCCGGCCATCCCTACCACCACGATTCGAGCGGCACACCGGAAACCGTCGCCGCACTGACGCGCGACGACATAGCCGCCTTCCACCGCGACCACTTCGGCCCGCAGGGAGCCATCTTCGTCGTCGTCGGGGCCATCCCCAAAGAGGAGGCGCTGGACCGCCTCGAAGCGGCCCTCGGCAACTGGGAACCACTGCCCCAGCCACCCACCGAGCGCGACGCCCCGCCCGTCGAGTGGCCCGACGAGCGCGTCCAGCAGTACAGCGAGGTGCCCGGCAAAACGCAGAGCGACATCCTCTATGGCCTGCCCACCATCCCGCGCAAGCACCCCGACTTCATGGCCCTGCAACTGGCAAACACCGTCCTCGGCGTCTTCGGCATGATGGGCCGCATCGGCAAGTCCGTGCGCGACGAGCAGGGCCTCGCCTACTATGCCCGCAGCGGCGTCAGCGCCACGCGCGGGCCGGGTGCCTGGACCGCATCGGCGGGCGTCTCGCCCGACAAGGTAGATCAGGCCGTCCAATCCATGCGCGAGCAGTGGGTGCGAATGGGCACGGAGTTAGTCAGCGAGGACGAGCTAAACGACAGCAAAACCTTCATCACCGCCTCGCTCCCCCTGCGCCTCGAAACCAACGAGGGCGTTGCCCGCACCATACTAGACATGCTCTACTACGACCTGGGGCTGGACTACCTCGAACGTTACGAGGAGCGCGTCCGCGCCATCTCCGCCGACGAAGTGCGCCGCGTCAGCGACACCTACTTTGACCCGGAGCGCGCCATCCTCTCCGTCGCCGGACCCGCCATCCCGCAACTCTAGCAACTCACCAGTGTTTCATCATCCGTAATCCGAGTTGCCGTAAAGTCGTTAGCGGTCGTTGGTCGTCGCCTTACTTCATCCCTCATCCTTCATCCTTTCCTATGCTTGCCTGTGGCGTTGACTTCATCCGCATAGAGCGCATCGAGCAGGCCCTTGAGCGCTTCGGGCCGCGCTTTTTAGAGCGCGTCTACACCCCGGCGGAGCAGGCCCACTGCCGGGGCCGCGCCCACTCCCTCGCCGCGCGCTGGGCCGCCAAAGAGGCTGCCGCTAAGGCCCTCGGCTGCGGCATTGGTGACGTGCAGTGGCGCGAGATTGAAGTCCTATCTGACGAGCGCGGCGCGCCTTCCCTGCGCCTGCACGGCGCGGCGGCACAGCGCGCCGAGGCCAAACACCTTCGCCAATGGGCCATCAGCCTCTCCCACGACGACGGGCAGGCCATTGCCTTCGTCGTCGCGATGGGGTAGCAAATGGTTGAGTGCGGTGGCACCGCTAAAATCCCTTTGTGTCCATTCTCGCCTAAAGCGCCTACCGTTGGTTGTGTCCTCTGTGCCTTTGTGGTGAAATTCCGTACCCGTCGTACCCCAACCAAGGAGTTACCATGCCGCAAGAAATCGAAGGCTACTTTGAAGACTTCACCGAAGGGCTGACCTTCCACACTGCCGGGCGCACCATCACCGAGGCCGACATCACCCACTTCGCCGGTCTCTCAGGTGACTTCAACCCCATCCACGTCAACGCCGCCTACGCCGCCGAGACCATCTTCGGGCAGCGCATCGCGCACGGCCTCCTCGTTCTCAGCGTTGCCTCCGGCCTCGCCGTGCAGGGGGGCTTCATGGGCGACAAACTGGAAGCCTTCCTGAGCCTCGAATGGGAGTTTCGCGGCCCCGTCTTCATCGGCGACACCATTCAGGTCGAACTCACCGTCAAAGAACTGCGCCCCATGCGGCGGCTCGGCGGCGGCTTCGTCACCTTCCAGGTCCGCGTCAACAAACAGGACGGCACCACCGCCCAGCGCGGCCAGTGGAAACTCCTCTTCAAAAGCCGCCCTGAATAGAATTCTGTCGCGGGCAACTATTAAGCTACGCCGAAATAGACGACGCAACCCTCTTCAAAAAACAGGTGCTCACGTCCGCCGCGCCTTGATGAATCCACCCTTATCCACTACTCTCATCAATAATGCCGTAAGCGGTTGTCGGTTGTTGGTCGTCCCGTAAAGGAGCACAGATGAGCCATCCCTTCCACTCCCCAGCGCCGCAGGTCACCCTCGTCAATTGCTTCGAGAAGCCCTACGAGAACGCCGTCGCCACTGCCCGCACCTGCTATTCCAGCAATGGCATCATCACCATCGAGCAGGTCGCCCAGAAACCCGAACTGCGTGACCGCATCGCCGCCAGCACCTATCAGGCGGGGCACCACACCACGCTCCAGCACGCCCACGTCCAGTTCGCTCTCTCCAACGTCTCACGCCAGTTCATCTGGTCCTTCCTCCATGCTCACCCCTTCTACAACAGCGAGCAGGTCTCGCAGCGCTACGTCAAGACCGACACCGAAGGCGTCTTCATTCCCGCCCTGGAAGGCGAAGCCCTGCGCGTCTACCTTGCTGCCATCGACGCCCAGGCCCGCGCCTATGATGACCTGAACCAACTCCTACGCCCCACCGTTGAAGAATTCTACTTCGGCATCTTTCGCAGCCGTGCCCCGAAGAATGGCACCCCGCACCCCATCGCCAAACGCACCATCCCCAAGAAGGTGCAGGAAATCGCCCGCTACGTTCTGCCCGTCGGCACCTTCGCTTACCTCTATCACACCGTCAGTGCCCTCACCCTGCTGCGCTACTACCGCCTCTGCGAGCAGTTCGACGCCCCCATCGAGACGCGCTACATCGTCAGCGAGATGGTCCGCCTCCTCCTCGACTACGACCCTCTCTTCGCCACCATCCTCGAAGAGCCGCTACCCATCGAGGAGACGCTGGAATATCGCTACTTCACCGAGAACGGTCACGCCACCCCGCGCATGAGCCGCGCCTTCCGCGACGAGTTCGACACCAGTCTGGAAGGCCACACATCCAGGCTCGTCTCCTACAAGCCCGACAACGAGAGCCTCCTCGCCAACGCCGTGCGCGAGGTGCTTGGCCTCGCCCGCAGCGAGATGAGCGACCGTGACGCCATCGCCCTCGTCCTCGACCCCGCCCACAACCACTACTTCGGCGAGTCGCTGAACGTCACCACCATGTCCAAGCTCACCCGCGCGATGGTCCACCCGCACTACACTTTCCGCAAGAAGCTCTCGCACACCGCCGACAGCCAGGACCAGCGCCACCGCATGACCCCCGGCTCCCGCCCCGTCCTGCAAGCCTACCTCGGCGACGAGCCGGACTACATTACCCCGCTCCTCTTCGAGCACAACGACGCTGCCCGCCGCCGCTACGACGACGCGATGGCCGACACCTGGCACGCCATCCGCCAGCTTCGCGCCCTCGGCGCGACTGACGAGGCGGTGGCATACCTCTTGCCGAACGCTGTAGCGATTCGCTTCACCGAGAGCGGCGACCTTCTCTCCCTGCATCACAAGCTGCGAATGCGCCTCTGCTACAACGCCCAGGAAGAGATTTTCGCAGCCAGCAAAGACGAGGCGCTTCAGATTCAGCAGGTCAACCCGGAAATTGGGCAGTATCTCGGCGCGCCCTGCACCCTGCGCTACGCGGCGGGCACCCGCCCCTACTGCCCCGAAGGTGACCGCTTCTGCGGCGTCCAGGTCTGGAAGCTCGACATCAAGGACTACACGCGCGTCCTATAGCTACGCGGGCGCTGTCGCTCTAACCCCTCCCTTAAAATCGGGAGCAGGGTCGCCGCGAAGCGGCGGGGGTGAGGACAGCCCGTGAGGGACATACATGACAGGATTTCTCAGGCCCCGCCCCACCATCCTTCCCTATACCTACGTCCTCACCGCCGCCGCCGACTACCTCCCGGCGGCCATTGACGAGGTGCGGCGGCTCGACCCCCAACTGCATCAGATTCTGGAGCCGGACCCCGAAATCGCCATAGTCGAATCCGCCCTCGACTTTGAAACCCTGAGCGACACCCTGCAACGCGACGAACCCATCTTCCTGCGCCACATCGTCCCCGCGCAGAGCCGCGTCATCCTGTCGGGAGAGGGCGATGACTTGGGTGCCCTCGCGCGTGAGGTCGTCGGCCTCCCCGAAATCCCCGCCCTCAGCGCGGAAAACACCTTCTCCGTGCAGGCCCGCGTCTTCCCTGCTCCCGGCATGGAGCGCCCCTACAGTCCCTACGCCATCAAGGCGGCAGTCGCCCCTATCGTCCAGGCCGAAACCGGCGCGCAGGAAGATGTCCGCGACCCGCAGGTCGTCATCTCCATCCTGACCCTCCCCACCGTCGGCTTCGTCGGCATCTCCGCCGCCAGTGACAACCTCAGCAACTGGGCCGGAGGTGCGCGGCGCTTCGCCCGCGAGGAAGGGCAACTGACCCGCTCCGAATTCAAGCTTCTTGAGGCTCTCGAAGTCTTTGACGCCACGCCACCCCTCGGCGGTCAGGCGCTCGACCTCGGCGCGGCACCCGGAGGCTGGACCCGCGTCCTCCACAACATAGGAATGACCGTCACCGCTGTAGACCCCGCCCCGCTCGACCCCTCCGTCGCCAACCAACCCGGCGTGCAGGCCGTCCAGGGGTACGCCCAGGAATGGGTGCGTTCCGCCCACAACGCTGGCCGCAAGTTCGATGTCGTCGTCAACGATGCCCGCATGGATGCGCGCGACGCCGCCCGCTTCATGGTAGACGTGGCTCCCCTCATGCACCTCGACTCCTTCGCCATCCTCACCCTCAAACTCCCCAGCCCCGACGCGGCGGGCATGGACCCCATCCGCATCACCCGCGAGGCCATCGCCGAACTCCGCTCCCGCTACCGCACCGTCCGTGCCCGCCAACTCTTCCACAACCGCAACGAAGTCACCGCCTTCCTCCGCCTGTAAACCACCCCTACCTGTCTCCAACCTCACAATTTTCCAACTATCTACCAGTTCCTGTTGCCACCATAGCAGGAAGGAGGCTGGGAAATTGAAAAGTCCATAGCGGGGCAGTAAGGTTAGAAGTGCTACCGACTAACCGCACGCAAGGCAACCGCAATGGACCGCCGGATTATGGTGGTGTACTGCGTGTGTGATGACTATCTCAAGAGTATCTACCATCGGGAGGACAGATAGTGCCGGGCGCTCCTGTCCAATTCTTCCTCACACCTGTGGCGACTGCCGGTGTGACGGGCCTGCGCGACTTTGATTTTGACCTGCCAGCAGGCGCGCTAGTGGTGGGCGACAAAGCCTACAACGACTATGCGATGGAAGACGTGCTCTGCCGCCCCACTGGTGCTATTTACTGGCCCACTGTCGTAAGATGGTCGAAACCACTGCCCGCCGTTGCGTCGCATACCGTCCGACGGCCACGAGGAATGCGCCACTCGCGAGTCCGCCTAATCCTCGGCGTATGTCGGCTGGATAGGTAGTAGCCAACACTTGCGACAGGTAGACGGCTGTCGGGCTAGCAACGAACTCATCCGCTCCAATATCGAACCCTGGGCCGAAGGGGCGCGTGTCGCCTTCCCAATCTGCAACGACCCCTGCATCCGTGCCAGCGTCAATAGCCTCCGCTGCTTCGGTAAGGTGGTAGTCATCTTGAGCCGGGTTGGCGAAAGCAGGGTCTCCCGTGAGGTTGTTGGACCCAAGCGTAACGCTCCCGGAGGTGTTAGAACTATTGCCGAAGAAGAGGTTGTAGTCCGCGGTGACGCTCCCGCCCGCCTCGCGAATGCCCGTCGTGTAGTTTCCAATAATCGTGTTAAGGATGGCTGCGCTTCCATCCCCTACTGTGATTCCATCTGTGAGGAGCTTCGCATCTGCCGCCATTCGGATTCCGGCAGGCACCACCGTCACCTGGGACAACCGCGATAACTTCTCGCACTCGGTTCAGGTCACGAACGCCGAGTTGCCCTTCCTGGAACTGGAACCGGGTGAAGCGGGAGGTATTACCTTTACTGAAGCGGGTGAGTACACATACGTCTGTACCTACCACGCGCAAGATATGCGGGGGACGGTCATCGTCACCCCACCGTGACCCGGCACGGCCCGCGAGGGAGCAGCGTCGCTCCCCGGCGGGCCGACCCACCGCTCGGAAACCATCAAGGCCCATAGCGGGCAGAACAGACTTGTGAAGGAGCACCCCATGCCACACTACACCTATCCCGCCTCTTCGATCCGGCACCAAGGGAGTGCCCCTCATGACGCATTAAGCCCAGGAGAAGCTTAGCGAAAGGGCAGCGGTTACGGCCCGAAGGAAGAACTCACGACAGGAGCGTATTAAGACGAGGAGCCGACTGGCATCCAGCTTGCGGTGCTATCCCTGATGTGCCGGAACTCAGATGGGCGTGGCGTGGGTGGCACGCGTCTGGCTGGTGAGGTCTGCCCGGCACGATTTATATTCATGAGGAGGCGTTCCGTCATGTCGGCCAATAACACACCCCTGACTACGGCTGTCGCTGAACACCCCTTTCCCGAGTATCAGGCGTGGTGGGCGATGGGCGACACGTTCATCCGCTTCATCTCTCGCGCTATTTTACTGCACTGGGCCGCTGGGCCAGGGACCGATGGCGCACTCGAAGGGGTCAAGCACTTTGTTGATGAGTACGTGGAGGTTGTCTACGCGCGCCGTGCCCGGCAGAATCTGGTAGAGGATTTCGTCGGTGGGATTTGGTCTGAGCCTATCCAATCGGGCGAGTTCGACGCGCTGTCGTATGCTTTCTTCCGGTCGGCATTCGAGTGGCTTGCCAACCAGCGCGGTACCGACGGCACAGCGCTGGCGGTGGAAAGGCGCGGGTTTACCAAACGGGTGGGCCAAACCTTTTACGACCTGTTGCATCACCATCTCGATCTAAAGCTGCCTGCGAGCCTTGACGACGCGCAGGCGTTTCAGCAACTACAACAATGCATCCGCCGTGTGGGCGAGTTCATGGTGGCGCAACGCTACCTGCGCGACCACTTTGGATTCAGCTTTTCTGTGAACGTCGAGCACGCCACACGGCAGATACGGCAGAGCGAGGAGGGCTTTATTGAAGCACTGCACGGCAACGGGGTAGCGTTTGCGTTGTATGAGATGGGATACCCGGTCATCCTACCCTCCGCTGTCTATCTGTACAACACCATCGGTGAGGCCCAGCACCACTCCTCGCGCACGATTGAGGAGTTGTTTGGGCGCGTCGGGTATACTGCGCGGGAGACCGACGACTTTGATCCCACCGCTCTGCCCTCCGATAGCGTCGTCGAGCTGTGGGAGATCCAGCGGGCACCATGAGCCGGGCACAGAACTGTCTAGCACGTCGTCTTCTGATGCCTGCTCCGCGTCCGGTGCCAGCTACGCGTGGTGTCAGCCTATTGTGGCTTGCGTGCTCAAACTCGCCCGTACCCTTGATGGCAGGCCCAGCATTGGAACCGACCACGCGTATTGCAATGTCAACGGTTTTGTTGCAATTGAATGGGCAGTACAATAGGCTTTTCAAGCTCTGGTGGAACGATGGGGATAGATCATGCCGTACATTCAATGGGCGAATGTAGGCGCTCGTGCAGGAGGCACTGACATGGGTCGGACAGCCCCCACCGACTGGTCAGGTAGATTAAGCCTTGAGCGCCTCACCACACCTCTCCCGGCCCTTTCACATCGAGCAAAGGAGTGCTTATGCCGCATGACGAGAGCCATCCCCGACCCCAACTGACGCGCGCCACCTGGAACGATCTGTCCGGTGAATGGCAGTTTGCCTACGATGACGGCGACGTCGGCATCCACGACGGGTGGTCCGCCAGGACGGAGCCTTTCAACCGCACCATCCTCGTTCCTTTTCCTCCAGAGTCGCGGGCGAGCGGTATCGGCGATCCGACACCGCACCCTGTCGTCTGGTATCGGCGCACCTTTCAACTTCCCGAAGGGCCGCCCACGCAGCGCTGGCTCCTGCACTGCGGGGCGGTGGACTACCGCGCCCAGGTCTGGGTCAACGGCTCGCTGGTGGCGACCCATGAGGGGGGGCATACCCCGTTCAGCGCGGACATCACACCCGTGCTGGACCGAAACGCTGGCGAGCAGGTGCTCGTAATCCGCGCGGAGGATCAACCCTTCGATCTGGCGCAGCCTCGCGGCAAGCAGTACTGGGAGCCTGCACCCGCCAGAATCTGGTATCATCGTACCACGGGCATCTGGCAGCCCGTCTGGCTTGAGCCAGTCGCGCCCCTGCACATCACCGAGGTGCGCTGGACGCCGGATGTGGAGCGGGGGCGTCTCGGCCTGCATGTGCGCCTGAATCGCGCGCCCGACCGACCGCTCACGCTGAGAGTGCGGCTCACATTGCGCGAGGTGGCACTCGCGACCGACCGCTATGAGATGGAGCGCGCCGAATTGCAGCGCGAGATTGCGCTGGAGTCGGGCCAGCTGACGATGAGCCGCAATCAAGTGCTGTGGTCGCCATCCCATCCCAATCTGATTGACGCGGTGCTCACGCTTGAGGATGGCGAGGAGGTCGTGGACGAGGTTCAGAGTTACGCCGGGCTTCGCAGCGCGGGCTTTGCGAATGGTCGCTTCCTGCTCAACGGGCGGCCCTATTACCTGCGCCTGGTGTTGGCGCAGGGCTACTGGCCGGAGTCGCACCTGGCCGCGCCGAGCAATGAGGCGCTGCGGCAGGAGGTGGAGTTGGCAAAGGCGCTGGGCTTCAACGGCGTGCGTATCCACCAGAAGGTAGAGGATCCGCGCTTCCTCTACTGGTGCGACCGGATGGGGCTGCTCGTGTGGGGCGAGATGGCAAACGCCTTTGTCTACTCTAACCCGGCGGTGGAGCGGCTGACGCGCGAGTGGATGGAGGTGTTGCGGCGCGACTACAGCCATCCTTGCATCGTGGTCTGGGTACCCGTTAACGAGAGTTGGGGCGTGCCAGCCCTGGAGACTGACCCGGCCCAGCAGGCGTATATCCAGGCGCTCTACCATCTGACGCACGCCCTCGACCGGACGCGCCCGGTGATTGGCAACGACGGTTGGGAGCACGTTGCCAGCGATGTCTGGGGGATCCACGATTACGCGCTGGACGGGGAGACGATCCGCGAGCGCTACGCCACGCCCGAGGCACTTGAGCGGACGCTCTATCAGGTGCAGCCGCATTTCCGCACGCTGGTACTGGGGGCGGCTCGCCGCACGGGCGAGCCGGTGATGCTGACAGAATGCGGAGGCATCAGCTTCGCCCCTGCCGAGGGCCAAGCGTGGTTCGGCTACGGCACGGTGGGGGACACCGACGCCTATCTCGCCAAGTACGAGGAACTGATAGGCGCAATTCTCGATTGCCCAACCATCGTCGGCTTCTGCTACACCCAGTTGACCGACACCGAGCAGGAGACGAACGGCCTACTGACTGCCGAGCGTCACCCCAAGCTCGATGTGGAGGCGGTCCGGGCGATCACCCGCCGCGCATCAAAGGCCACGCCGGGCGAGATCCTTGCCAGCATTCAGGCAACGGCGGAGGTCACCACCTTCCAGAGCGGGGGTAGTGCAGATCGACCAACGGCAAGCTCTGTTGCAAAAACAGAGAATGACCCGTCATCATCGTGGTAACTTGGGTTAGTTATGACCGTATCGCTAGTAACGAGACAGGTCGTTACTGGCGATAAAGGCGATAGACGCGGCCAGCGCCAAAGTCCGCGACCAGGATGGAGCCGTCGGGCGCAACGGCCAGGTCCAGCGGGCGGTCAAATCCTTCGACAAAGGGATGGACAGCGCCTGAAACGCTATCTCCCTCGTGCCGCACCTCGACGCGCTCGACCCGGTGTCCCACATGGGTGAACCCTTCCAGGTAGCTGCCGAAGAGCGCTACGAAGAGATGACCCCGCCACTCCGGGAACATCGCCCCTTCATAGACGATGAGTCCATCCGCCGACGTATGGGGAGGGAAGGTTACTACAGGCCCACGAGTGTCGGAGCCAGCAGGCGGCGCGCCAACCACGCCGGGAAAGCCATAATGCTCGCCCTGACGGATGTAGTTCAATTCCTCAGGCGCGTCCACACACGCTGGCGGGTCGCAGCCGTTATCCGTGGCAAAGAGATGCCCCTCGCTGTCGAACGCCAGATCGAACGGGTTACGCATCCCCGCCGCGAAAATCTCCCGCTGGCTACCGTCAGGTTGGTACCGCAGAATGGTGGCATTCAGTGGGTCAGGCTCCGGCCCATTGTTAGTGGCCGAGCCGAGCGTCAGATAGAGCAATCCATCCGGTCCAAAGGTCAGGCTGTTGTTGTGATGCAGGTTGCCCCGCACGGGCAGGTCATCAATCAGTGGGCGGCTCTGGTCAGCGCGCCCGTCGCCGTCGCTATCGCGCAGCACATCCACGCGACCAAAATGTGAGACGAATAGCTCGCCATCGCGGAAGAGCAGCCCCACCGGGCGGACAAGACCCTCCGCAAATAGAGTAGGCTCGTCGAATCCCTCTTCCCCGCCCAACGCCCCGAAGCGATAGATGGCACCCACCGGCTCCATAGGATAGATGCCATTATTCACACCGACGTACAGCGCCCCGTCGTCACCCAACGCCAGCGCGGTGGGGTTGTTCAGCCCATCTGCCACAAGCTCGACCCACACGCCAGGCGGTACCGTCAGGTTGAAGTCGTTGGGAACGGACGCGAACGTCGCTGTTGGGGCCATCGTCGGCGAGCCAGACGCGGTTGCCGACGGAGCAGGCGGCGCGGTGCTGGTCATGCTCCGGCTCGCGGTTGGCGTGGCTACGGGTGCCGCGCGCGTGACAGTCGCTAGGACAACAGTGGGTGAATGCGCCTGAGCCATCCCCGCCGTCGGTGTTGTGGCGGCAGACGGCATGGCAGCGCGTGACTGGCAACCAGCGAGCAGAGTCGGCAGCGCGAGGAGCAGCGAAACCGCTGCCTGACACCGCATACGCGCCAACGTGACCTTCCCTCGTTCAATCATCGCTCGATCATAGCACCTTCGCTCTCATCGTCCCACGCGCGACCCTCCATTGAAACCTTGTGACGATTTCAAGACGCGGGGATGTAGAATGGAACTAATAGGCAAGGCCAAGCACGCGGAGAGGTAGGCGGCAAATGATTCGTCGAGCGCAGGCAATACGACGGAACTGCTTCAGGCGGTTAATGAGCCGCTGAACGCAGTTCGCGGTAGCTCAATTTTAGATAAAACTTCAACAACACGCGGGCTGCCAATTGTGGTAAGGTATAGCTCTGTGGGCTTTTCAGATGTGAATACTGAGGCAGCGTGGTTTGGGTCAGGCCATAGGCTATCCACGCCACTCGGACGTATTTACTCTCGCGTTAGGTTTTCAGGTAGTCTCCCTGAATTGTGTTGTTGTAGTATACTGACAGACAGCAAGAGCACAGGGGGAGGAAACATGATTAACAAGTTAGCAGAAGTCGGTGAGTTTTGCCCCAACGCTGACTGTAAGCTGTACGGTGAAATCGCTAAGGCAGAGATTATTCGGTTTGGGCAGACCGCCAAAGGGACGCGCCGCTATCGCTGCAAAGCCTGTGGCAAGACCTTTGTTGAAACCACAGGTACCCTGTTCTATGGCAAGCACACGCCACAGAAAGAGATTCTCGAAACGTTGGCGTTGCTGGCGGAAGG
>DASVVH010000007.1:0-9808 GCA_036386615.1 Ardenticatenaceae bacterium | reverse complement strand
CACGATGGGCGAGGTTCAGATTCGTGCGGTCTTCCAGGGCATCACCAACCAGGCACCAAACCCCGACAACTCCGTAGTGATGCAGTTAAATGGCCGCGTGCTTGGCTCCGGTGCCTACCAGTGGGACGGAGCGAGCGAGTTTACCGCCCAGGCGACGGCCCCCGCCTCCTGGCTGGACCGCTCCCCCAATCGTATCACGCTTGTCGCGGCGCTTTCCCAGTTCGTGACCGGGCAAGGCCCCAATAATTACAGCATCTACCTGGACACGATTGAAATCGTCTACCCCTCTCTCGCCACCGCGACGAGTGACCGCCTCTACATCGAGGCGATGGCCGCGGGGAGAAGCAAGGTGGCGGTCAGCGGCTTTAGCGCCGCGACGGGCGGTTCCATCAACGCCTACGACCTGCGGAACCCGCGCCAGCCCGTGCGCCTGCTCCGCACCCGGATTGAGCCAGCCGCGACGGGCTACAACTTCTTCTTCTGGGACGATAACCTGCCCTCCCCCACCTACTACCTGAGCGCCAACAGCGCGCTCCTGGCTCCCGCATCCATCCAACTTGATACCGCCTCCAACTGGCGCTCGGCGGGCCACAACTACGACTACATCGCCATCGTCCACTCGTCCCTCAGCAGCGCCGTTCAACCCCTGCTGAACCACCGCCAGGCGGAGGGGCTGCGCGTGGCAAAGGTAGACGCGCAGGACATCTACGACGAGTTCAGCGCGGGCCGCGTGGACCAGGAGGCGATTCGCGCCTTCCTCACCTACGCCTACCACAACTGGAATGGGAGCGGCGCGCGCCCGGAATACGTCCTCCTCGTGGGGGATGGGCACTTCGACCCGAAGGGCCACCTCTATAACGTGCCCAACCTCATCCCGCCCTACCTCGCCGACGTGGACCCCTGGCTGGGCGAGACCGCCGCCGACAACCGCTTCGTCAGCGTGGACGGGCCGGGTGATTACCTACCCGACATGCACATCGGGCGCATCCCCGCGCGCGACGCTGCCGAGTTGCAGGCAGCCGTCAACAAAATCATTGGCTACGAGACGGGCGCTGTCGCGGGCGACTGGCAGAAGCGCGTGGTCTACGTTGCCGATAACTACGCGGACCCGGCGGGCAACTTCCACTCCCTGAGCAACGAGGTTCGCCAGAACTGGCTCCCGCCCGGCTATGATGACCGAACCGTCTACTACCGTTCCGCGACGAACCTGGACACCGGGCCGGAGATGGAGAGCGCCATCAACGCGCAGTTCAACGAGGGTGTCCTCATGCTGCAATGGTTCGGGCACGGCGGCAAGCTCCGCTGGGGCTACGAGCAGCGCGAAGGCGATATGTTCAGCGTCTTCAGCCCGGCGAAGCAGCAGGAGAACACGGTCTGGCCCCTCACGGTCTCCTTCGCCTGCTGGTCCCACTACTTCATCAATCCACGAGGCTCCACGACCTACAACGGGGAGTATCAATCGCTCGGTGAGATGCTGCTTCTCGCGCCCAATCGTGGCTCCGTCGCCGAAATCGGCCCGACGGGGCTGCACATCGGCGGCGCGCTGCTGACCCTGGACAAGGGGCTGACCAGAGCCATCTTCCAGGACCGGATTGACCGCGTTGGCCCCGCGCTGGACGCGGCCAAGCTCCACTTCTACACCAGCAGTTCCGGCTGGCACGATGTGCTGGATACGACCATTCTCCTGGGCGATCCGGCCACGCGGCTGCGCCTCCCGCCGATGCCGCGCGTGGAGGACTCTCAACTGAAGGCCAGCACTGCCAGCCCTTACCCCGGCAGCCCGGTCACCTTCTCGGTGGAGGTGGTCAACAACGGGAATGCCCCCGCCACCAACGGCACCGTGTCGGTGGATTACGACCAGGAGCGCCTGACGATTAACTCCGCCAATGGAGCGACCAATGATGGCGACAAGCTCACCTGGCTGGCTGGCAGCCTGCCCGTCGGCACCACCACCTACTCCTTTGTAGCGACGGTCAAATCCGAGCAGGTGCCCGGCACGCTGATAACCACCTCCGCCCTCATTCGCACGGCGGAAATGTTCGACGTGAACCTGAACCGCACGGTCGAGGTCGTCGCGCCCCCGCCGTCGCCGACGCCGACCAACACCCCAACAGCGACCAACACGCCCCTGCCGACCAGCACGCCCTTCGTGGTGGGGCTGGCGCGAACCCAACAGGGAGCGTCCAGAGCGCTCCCCTCCGTCTGCGGCACCGATGGCGTGAACGCGCCCTCGCCCTGCGCCAGCAACGTCAGTTCGGGCTACTTTGCCTCTCCTGCGGGGCGCAGCCAATGGGGAGTGTGGATGCAGGCCGCCTCGAATGAAGTCATCATCGGCGTGACGCCTGTGCCCGGCGGCGGCACCGCCACCCTCAACGGCTCCTCGGCCCAGTATGTCTGGCCCCGCTGGAGCACGGGCCGGAAGGATGTCCGCTTCGTCGTCGCCACCATCACGCCCGTGCCCACGGCAAGCAATACGCCAACCTCTACCCCGACGCGCACGCCGACACCCGCCGTGACCGCGACCAGCACGCCCTTCGTGGTGGGGCTGATTCGCAACCCGCAAGGCGCGGCATGGGCGGTCCCCTCCGTCTGCGGCAGCGATGGCGTGAACGCGCCCTCGCCCTGCACCAGCAACGTCAGTTCGCGCTACTTCGCCGCTCCGGCAGGGCGCAATCAGTGGGGCGTTCGGGTGCAGGCCGCGGCCAATGAAGTCATCATCGGCGTGACGCCCGTGCCCGGCGGCGGCACCGCCACGCTCAACGGCTCCTCGGCCCAGTACGTCTGGCCCCGCTGGACGACGGGCCGGAAGGATGTCCGCTTCGTCGTCGCCACCATCACGCCCGTGCCCACGGCAAGCAATACGCCAACCGCTACCCCGACACGCACGCCGACACCCGCCGTGACCGCGACCAGCACGCCCTTCGCCGTAGGGCTGGTTCGCACGCGCCAGGGAACAGCCTCGCTGGCACCCTCCATCTGCGGCAGCGATGGCGTGAACGCGCCCTCGCCCTGCATCAGCAACGCAAGTTCGGGCTACTTTGCTTCTCCTTCGGGGCGCAATCAGTGGGGCGTTCGGGTGCAGGCCGCGGCCAATGAAGTCATCATCGGCGTGACGCCCGTGCCCGGCGGCGGCACCGCCACGCTCAACGGCTCCTCGGCCCAGTACGTCTGGCCGCGCTGGACGACGGGCCGGAAGGATGTCCGCTTCGTCGTCGCCACCGTCACGCCCGGCCTTACCTCCACCCCTTCTACGAGGAGTGCCCCTATCTTTCTGCCACTCATTCGTCTGCGCCAGCAATAAAATCGTTGGAGCGCCCGGAATTGAAGCGGGAAGCTCGATAAGCAGCGTCCTCCCGGCTGCGACTTGAGGCACACAACCTCCAGTCGCGCCGGGAGGACGCTGCGTGATAAAGCCCCAACGATTCGGTAGGGCATTCGTCAAAGTGGCCCCGGCCCGCTATGATGCATCGCAATCACGAGCACCGAGGAAGCTACTATGGTTCATCGAGAGCATCATCAAGGATGGATTGAAGTCGTCTGCGGTTCGATGTTCAGCGGCAAAACCGAAGAGTTGATTCGCCGCGTGCGCCGCGCCAGGATTGCCAAACAGAAGGTTCAGGTCTTCAAGCCCGCCATGGATGCACGCTACCACGAGATGGCCGTTGCCAGCCATGACGGGCTTCTCTTCGACGCCGTTCCGGTTCGCTCCGCGCGGGAAATCTTCGACAAACTCCAGCCCGACGCCGACGTTATTGCGGTGGACGAGGTACAGTTCTTCGACTGGGAAGTGGCCGAGGTGCTGAACGAACTAGCCGAGCGAGGACTGCGCGTCATCGCTGCCGGGCTGGACCAGGACTTTCGCGGCGAACCCTTCGGCCCGATGCCGCTCATCATGGCGCAGGCCGAAGAAGTGACCAAGCTCAACGCCATCTGCGTCGTCTGCGGCAATCCCGCCAGCCGCACGCAGCGCCTCATTGACGGGCGGCCCGCCAGGTGGGACGACCCCGTCGTGCTCGTCGGTGGCCTGGAAAGCTACGAGGCGCGCTGCCGCGCCTGCCACGAGGTTCCCTCCCGGCCACACCTGACCAGATAAGGACCGCTTTGACAGGGGCACCGGGGCGACTACACTTTTCAACCAGTAAATAACTGTACTGTTTCACGAGGTTCACATACATAGGTCTTAGCCCAAGCATACATCAAGTAAGGTCTAGCTACTTACTTGTCATCCTGAACGAAGTGAAGGATCCCCCCAGCAAGGTTCATCCTTGAGGCGTTAACACGCTTTGCCTCCTTCACGACTTGGGCCAACCTGTAGGCTAACCTTGTCTACTCATACAAGTAACCACCAGGGGTTCCGAAAAATTAAGCGGAAGGGTAAAGTAGGCGGATGAGCGAGCGAGAATTCAGCTACGGGGGCCAGGCCGTTATCGAGGGCGTCATGATGCGCGGCAAAAAGCACATGGCGGTGGCCGTGCGCCACCCGGAAGGCCACATCGTCATCCACGACGAGCCGCTGACCGCCAAAATCTACACCAGCCGCCTCGCCACCACGCCCTTTGTGCGCGGCCTCGCGCTCCTGTGGGACGCGCTCGGCCTGGGGGTCCGCTCGCTCATGTGGTCGGCGGACATCTCCCTTCAGGAGCCGCAGAGCAGCGAAGAGGCGGGCAAGCAGGAAGAGGTGAAGTTCTCCGGCGTCGTCGCGTGGGGCACCGTCGCCACCTCGCTCTCCTTCGCCATCGGCCTCTTCTTCGTTCTGCCGCTCTTCCTCGCCAATTGGGTGGACCAGTGGCTGATGACCGTCGTGGCGGAACGGTGGCTCAACGTCGCCAGCAACGTCGTCGAGGGCGTCATCCGCCTCAGCTTCTTCCTCACCTATCTCATCGCCATCGGCCAACTCAAGGACATCCAGCGCGTCTTCGCCTATCACGGCGCGGAACACAAGACCATCCACGCCTACGAGGCGGGCGTCGCCCTCACGCCCCGGAACGTCCGCCGCTTCTCGCTCCTCCACCCGCGCTGCGGCACCGGCTTCCTGCTGGTGGTCATGGTCATCTCCATCTTCGTCTTCGTGCTGCTGGGTCGCCAGCCGCTCTACCTGCGGATTCTGAGCCGCATCCTCCTCGTGCCCGTCGTCGCGGGCATCGCCTACGAGTTCCTTCGCTGGAGCGCGGCCCGCTACGCCAACCCCATCGTGAGGGCGCTCATCACCCCCAGCCTGCTCCTCCAGAAACTCACCACCCGCGAGCCTGACGACTCGATGCTGGAAGTCGCCATCACCTCTCTAAAGACCGTCCTCGTTCACGAGGGGGTCGCCATCGTAGAAGAGGTGGCCGAGGAGCCGCACGGCACCGAGCCAGTCGCGCAGCCCCTGCTCGTATAGGGCGCAGCTTGTAATATACCTAATAGCCACAAAGCAGCTACCTGTCACTAATACTGGCCTTTTTTGCCCGCCAGTACTGGCCGTTACTGGCCGATACTGGCCTCTGGCCCGTGCGGCCCCTTCTCTCCTCGCCTCGCAATCCTCGGCGGCCTCCCCTACGCGCTACTTCCTCTTCCCCTTTCCTCCAAAATAACCTGCCCCAATTGCCCACGAACCGCATAGGCTTGTTACAACCTTTGCATCCGAGTACACTGAAGGGGGAGGGTATGAACCAGCCTCGACACGCCAGTTCGGCGGGGCGCGTGTGAGGCACAGCGCAGCATGATTCAGCGATACTTTGCCAACTTGCCGATTCGCGCGCAGGTCCTGAGCGGGCCGCTTCTCTTCGTGCTGCTCATCAGCCTCGTCCTCTCCGTTGTCGCCCTTGCCGCGTTGCGCGTGGATGCCGCCACCCAGGCCGTCACTCGAAACTACAGCACCCTGCAAGCGTCCGCCTCCCTGCTCCGCTCCGTGGTAGACATGGAGACGGGGCTGCGGGGCTACGCTCTCACCAGCGACGTGGCCTTCCTCGACCCCTACGTTGAAGCGCGCACCAACCTCCCCGACCAGTTCATCGCCATTCGCCGCCTCGTGCGGGACTCCCCGGAGCAGCTAGAGCGCCTCGGAACGGTGCAGGCCATTCTGGCCGACTGGCGGCGCAACGTGGCCGAGCGGCAGATTCAACTCGTGCAGAGCGGCGGCGACCCGGCGGAGTTCGTGCAGAGCGGCGAGGGCAAGCGGCGGCTGGACGCCATTCGCGCCGAGATAGAGGCATTGGAGGCAGAGGAAGAGCGGGAGTTGCAGGCGCGCCTCCGCGAGGCGGGGGAGGCGCGCCGCTTTGCCCGGCGCGTGGCCGGGGCCGCGCTAGTCGGTGCCCTCTTTGCCCTTCTGCTCGCCGGGCGCGCGGCGCGGCAGATTATCGCGCCCGTGCAGGCGCTCGCCCTCTCCGCCGAGCGGATTGGCGCGGGCGACCTCGACGTGCAGGTGCCCGTCCGAGGCAACAACGAGTTGGCGAAAACGGCTGCCGCCTTCAACACGATGGCCTCGGCCCTCGCAGAGGCGCGGACCAGAATGAGCGCCCAGAACCTTGAGTTGGAGGCGCAGGCCCAGGCGGCAGAGCGCGCCCGCAGCGAGATGAGCGCCATTCTCGACTCGGTGAGCGACGCCATCGTTCTGTTCTCCCCTGCGGGTTCCCCCATCCGGCTCAACCACCGCTTCGAGGAGCTATTTGGGCTACGGGCCGATGAGTATGTCGGCGCTGGATCGCAGGAGGTGCGGGCCACCCTTGAGAAGGTCTTTGCCGATGCCACCGCCTACCGCGCCTTCATCGTGGAAAACCTCAAGCGCGAGCAGGCCCAGTTCTCGACAGTGGTGACGCAACACTGGCCCGAACGGCGCGAACTGGCGCTCTTCTCCACCCCCGTGCGGGACGCTCAGAGCGAGGAGTTAGGCCGCCTCTATGTCTACCGCGACGTGACGCACGAGCGCGAGGTGGACCGCATGAAGAGCGAGTTCGTCTCCCTCGTCTCGCACGAACTGCGGACACCCCTCACCTCCATCAAGGGGTACGTCGAACTGCTGCTGGAAGGCGCGGTAGGTGAACTTGGCGCGGAGCAGGTGGAGTTTCTCGAAATCGTCCGCGCCAACGCGGATCGCCTCATCGCGCTCATCAACGAGCTACTGGACATCTCGCGTTTGGAGGCGGGCCGCGTCGAACTGCACCTCGCGGCGGTAGACCTCGGCTCCCTCGTCCGAAACGTCGCCCGGACACTCCGGCCCCAGATTGACGCCAAAGGCCAGAACCTCACGCTGGACCTCGCGCCCGACCTGCCGGAGGTATGGGCCGACGCGAACCGCGTCACCCAGATTGTGTTGAACCTCCTTTCCAACGCTCACAAGTACACCCCGTCGGGTGGCGACCTCCGCATCTCGGCGCAGGTCGAGCCGGGCGGAAGTCGGGTGCGCGTGGACGTGCGCGACAACGGTATCGGCCTCTCCATAGAGGACCAGGCCCAACTCTTCAGCAAGTTCTTCCGCGCACAGAACCGCGCCACGCGGGAGGCGGGCGGCACGGGCCTGGGCCTTACCATCTCGCGCTCCCTTGCCGAGATGCACGGCGGCACCCTCACCGCCAGCAGCGCCCCCGGTGAAGGCTCCACCTTCAGCTTCACCCTCCCCATCGTCCCGGTGCCCGCCGACGATGCGCGAGCGGCCACCCCCGCGCCGAATGCCCTGCCAGCCGCCGGAAGCTGCATTCTCGTCGTGGAGGACGAACCTGACATCGCCCGGCTCTTGCAGCGCTACCTCGAACGGGGCGGCTACCGGGTGCTGGTCGCTCCAACCGGGGAGGAGGCGCTACAGCTCGCCACCGCCGAGCGGCCCCAACTCATCACGCTCGACCTGCTCCTGCCCGACATGGACGGCTTCACCGTCCTCGACTGGCTCAAGCAGGAACCCCTCACAGCCGAGATTCCCGTCATCTTCATCACCAGCCTGCCTCTGGAAGGACAGAACTGGCTCGGAGCCATAGACTACCTGCCGAAACCTATCAACCAGTCAGTCCTCCTGGAGCACGTTCATCTGATTCTGGGCCAACCGGGTCGCGGCACGGTTCTCGTCGCCGACGATGACCCCGACATCCGCAATCTGATAGCCGGACTACTGCGGCAGGCGGGCTACACCGTGAGCGAGGCCGCCGATGGCGTGGAAGCGCTGGAGCAGGTGGAACGCGCCCGCCCAAATCTTGCTTTACTGGATGTCAGGATGCCCCGGCTGGATGGTGTCGAAGTTCTCACACTCCTCCGCGCCGACCCGGAGACGGCCAATCTGCCCGTCGTGATGATGACGAACACGCACGGCGCGCTGGAAGCCAACCGTTCGCTCGTCGCGCTGCTCGGCGGTGCCACGTTGCTCTCCAAGCCCAGCACGGCGGAAGAACTCGCGGAAGCCATAGCTCGCGGCCTCCGCGAAGCCAGCCTCATGCCCAGCACCACCTCTTCGTAACAGCTTAGTGTCTATCCGTAAAATGATGTAGTGGCTCTGTCACGCAGGTGTTGGAGGCGACAGCAAGCGGACCACCTCCCCTTGTCATGCTGAACGTAGTGAAGCATCCACCCAGCATGCTTCACCTATACAGGCGATTGCAGGCGCTTCGAGCATTTTACGGATAGAGACTTAAGCTTATCCCGGTATCGTGTCGCTAGCAGTCGTCGTTCGTCGTCAGTCGTCGGTCGTGCGTCGTGCGTTAGCGGTCGTCGGTCGTCGGTCGTCGGTCGTCCTTTTAGCACAACTGGAAGATGCCCAATGAATATTCTTATCGTAGACGATGCGCCGGATATTCAACGCCTGCTCGCCCTCTTCCTGAAGGCGGCGGGGTATACCTCCGTGCAGTTGGCGAGTTCAGGCTACGAGGCCCTAGAAACGCTCGGCGCGGATGGCCCGCCCAGCATTCCCCCGGACATTGACCTCGTCCTGATGGATGTCAGCATGCAGGGCCTCGACGGCGTGGAGGCGTGCAGGCAAATCAAGACGAACGAGCGCTTGCAGGATATTCCCGTCATCATGGTCACGGGCAAGAGCGAGCCGGAAGACCTCAAGCGCGCCTTCGACGCGGGCGCGATGGACTACATCACCAAGCCCATCAACCGCGTCGAACTGCTCGCCCGCGTCCGCTCCGCCCTCAAGCTCAAAAGCGAGATGGACCGCCGCAAGAGCCGCGAGCAGGAGCTACTGGAAGTCACCCGCCAACTCGAACAGGCCAACGAGCAGCTAGCCCACCTCGCCGTCTCCGACAGCCTCACGGGCCTCGCCAACCGCCGCCGCTTCGATGAGATTATCGCCTCCGAGTGGCGGCGCTGCGCGCGTGACCGCGCCCCACTCTCCCTGCTCCTCCTCGATGTAGACGACTTCAAAGCCTACAACGACACCTACGGCCACCAATCGGGCGACGACTGCCTGAGGGGAGTAGCGGAGGTTCTGAACAGTGTTGCCCGCCGCCCCGGCGACCTGACCGCGCGCTACGGCGGCGAAGAATTCGCCCTTGTGCTCCCCAACACCACTCCCGAAGGCGCGCAACACGTCGCGGAGACGGCCCGTGCCAGAGTCGAGCAGTCGCAAATCGAGCACGCCACCTCCTCCATCTGCGATTTCGTCACTGTCTCCATCGGCGTAGCGACCATCGTACCGAACGGTAAGGCCATCCCCGCCGATCTGATTCAGGCGGCGGACCAGGCCATGTACGCCGCCAAGCACGCGGGAAAGAACCGCGTCCAGAGCGTCACCTTCCCGGCTGCCGACTCGCAGGAATAACCCCTATTGCTATGACGACTGTTATCCATATAGGAGTTACGCATAGTTTCACGAAGTTAGCACACATCAGTACTTCAAGTA
>DASVVH010000006.1:0-1550 GCA_036386615.1 Ardenticatenaceae bacterium | reverse complement strand
CTTGCCGCCGCGCTGGCGATGGGGCTGGTCCTCCTCCTGTCGGGGCCACTTCTGGGCACGCCCTGGCCCATCGCAGGCGAGGGGCCGGGCACGCGCGAGTACGCAATCGAGGTTGGGCAAGCCTTTATGAACCCCGGCATGGACGGGTACCTGCTGCCTTTTGAGGTCGCCTCGGTGTTGCTGCTGGTGGCGCTCGTGGGGGCTATCGTCATCGCCCGCGAGGACCGGGGCGGCGGGCGGTAGGGAATGCGGAATGCGGAATGCAGGGTTGGCATACAGGTTAGTCCAAGCACGAAGGGAGGGGGAAACGTGCTAACGCTCTACGAGAGGCATGTTGCTGGGTGGATCCCCTTAAGGTCGCTTCGCAGATTCACTTCGTTCAGGATGACAAGTAAGGAGCTAGACCTTACGTGATGTACCAGTGTGTTAACCTCGTGGAACAATACAAATGCAGGGTGCGGAATGCGGAATGAACGACAACAAGTGAACGGCGGAGAAGCGTAACTATGGCTGATGCTGGTTCAAGTGTTCCCCTGGAGTGGTATCTGCTGCTGGCAGCGCTGCTGTTTGCCATCGGCGCGTTCGGGGCGTTCGCGCGGCGCAACGCGATTGCAATCTTCATGGGCATCGAGTTGATGTTGAACGCGGTGAACGTGAATCTCGTCGCTTTCTGGCGCTTCGTGGAGCCGCAGGGTATCTCCGGGCTGATGTTCACCATCTTCTCCATCACCGTCGCCGCCGCCGAGGCTGCTGTGGCGCTGGCGCTCGTGCTCGCCATCTACCGCTCGCGCGATACGGTGAACGTGGAAGAGGTTGACCTGCTGAAGTGGTGACGGCGACGACCGACCACCGACGACTGACGACCGCTAACGGCAAGCGTGCCGATGCTTCTTGTTAGCAGGAAGCCGAGGCTGAGGACTCTATGGATTTAGCAAACTACGTGTGGCTGGTGCCAGTATTTCCCCTGCTGGCCTTTGCCCTCATCATTCTGACGCCCATCAAGCACAACAAGGCGGCTAGCTCCTGGCTGGCGATTGGGATGGTGGCGCTGTCGTGGCTGCTCTCGTGGGGCATCTTCTTCACGCAGGGGTCGCACTTCGCGGAGGAGCCGCGTATCATACCTATAGAGTGGCTGCCGACGGGGACCACCGTCTTCAGCCTCTCCCTCGTGCTGGACGGATTGAGCCTGGCGATGCTCTTCATGGTGCCCTTCGTGGTGCTGATGATTTTCATCTACAGCACGGGCTATCACAACCTGGGCACGCCGAACGTGGAGCCGCGCTACTCGCGCTTCTTCGCCTACGTCTCGCTCTTCGCCGCCGGAATGCTCACGCTGGCTATCAGTGGCAACATGCTCCTCTTCTTCATCGCGTGGGAGATAATGGGCCTCTGCTCGTACCTGCTCATCGGCTTCTGGTTCGAGAAGGGCGACGAGTTTGGCCGCCTCTCGCCGCGCCTCTCGGCACTGAAGGCGTTCCTCACCACACGCGTGGGGGACGTGCTCTTCTTCGCGGGGTTGCTGCTGTTGTGGCAGGCGACAGGCTCGCTGA
>DASVVH010000005.1:0-5276 GCA_036386615.1 Ardenticatenaceae bacterium | reverse complement strand
CCGCCGCGCCTGGGGATGCAGATGGCCCGCCACATCCCCGCCGCGACCTTTCAGTTCGTGCCTCGCGCCGGGCACAACGCGATGGCCGACCACCCCGCGATGGTCAACCGCTACCTGCTCGACTTCTTCCAGCAGGATACGCAGGGCGCTCCCGAACGGGCGACCCAGGTTAGCGAAATCGCTTAGCAAAATAGGCCAGCGTCCAAGATCGGACAGGTCAAAATACCTATAGATAAGACGCCCCCATATGCTATAATTGTCTTCAAGTGAAAAGCATCTCGGAGAACACTGGCGAGGTGTTTGCTAATACTACGGTAGGGAACCCAATGCGCGGCTTCGACGTTCTAGAGATAAGCGGCACTCGCGGGCAGATAGCTACCGTAAGTAAGAGAGACAGGTTGATAGCGATGAACGAGACAACCAAGCGCCTGGTAGTCCTGATTTCCGGCACAGGCACCACAATGCAGGGAGTAATTGACGCCACGCGCTGGCGAACGCTGGACGCGGAGGTCGTCGCCGTCTTCTCGCACGAACCCTGGAGTTACGGTCTCCTCCGAGCCGAGCGGGAAGGAATCCCCGCCAACCTTCACGACATGGCCGACTACCGCTTTGAAGGCAAAACCGAGAGCGAGTACAACGAAGCCCTTGCTGAGAAGGTCGCCGCCTACAACCCGCATTTGGTCGTCCTGGCGGGCTGGAAATTACCCTTTACCGATGCCTTCTGCGAGCATTTCGCGGGCCGCATCGTGAACTTGCAGCAGGGCGTTCCCGGCCAATACACCCCCTTCGACATTTACGAGCAAAACCCCGTCTCCCGCGCCTTTGACGCCTACAACGCCGGGCTTATCCGCGAGGCGCACGTCACAGTTCACCTTCTGGACCACCCCGACTCCTTCGGCAGGGTCGTCGCGCAGGAGCGGGTGCCCATCTACGAGTTCGACTCCTTGCGAGACCTCGAAGAACGGATGAACCGCGTCCAGCAGGAGACACTCGTTAACACCCTCCAGCTCCTCCTCCGAGAGCGTGAAGACTGGTACGGGAGCAACTGAATTCCCAATCACCCCTGAACTCCACATAGCTCCCGGCAGCCCCTCGACATGGCACATCGAGGGGCGCGCATCCGCCAATTACCCTCAAATCTCCCTCCTCGCAGTCGTACCCCTCTTCCGTCCGCCATCCCCTCATCTCTCCCAAAAGATTTTGGGGCTAGCCACGAACATAGATTCCGGCTACAATACCCCTATCTCGTTCTCCAACTTTCCTTTAAATCCAGGACGAAAAGTCGTTCTCTGTGGCCGTTCTCCGTGTTCTTTGTGCCTTTGTGGTGAAATCCGTTATCCGCTCGCCTTCAACCAAATCGCACAGTCCCTTGACAGCGGTCTTGACGAAAAGTTATAATAGACTTACAAAAGGCTGGACACCCCTTCGTCCCATGCCTGCGCCCCGCCGTAGGGCCATCTCAACAGCCGGGCAACGTTGCTCCCCGGCAGTATCCCTATTACTATGGCCGGGTGGCGCGCAGCAGACGACCCGGCCCTTTTCAAGTCAAAAGTTGTGACATTAGAGTAACTTTAGACAGGAGCAGAGAGATGTCCCTTGTAGCGCCCTGGCAAACCGAGATGGACGAGTCGTACTGGAACGCAATCATGGTGCAGGGCCGATGGGTGGAAGGCACCCCACCCCCGCATGGCGAAGAGGCCCTTGCACCCCTGCTGGAGAATCGCTTCGCCGCCCAGGAGATTGACCGCAAGTGGCAGCGCCTCCAGGAGATGTTCGACGAGGGCACCGTTGTCTGCCTCGCCGTCACCGGCTTCAACAAGGGCGGCCTCCTTGTCGAGTGGGAGGGATTACAGGGCTTCGTCCCCATCTCGCAGCTAATGGACGCGCCCGTCCTCGCCGACGACTGCGAGCGCATGGACTGCCTCGCCACGCATGTTGACAAAGAATTGCAGTTGAAGGTCATTGAATTGGAGCGCGTGCAGAACCGCATCATCTTCTCCGAGCGCGCCGCCCAGTGGGGCGACTGCTGCCCCGACAAGCTCCTGGAAAACCTCCGCGCGGGCGACACCTGTGAGGGCACCGTCTCCAACCTCTGCGACTTCGGCGTCTTTGTAGACCTCGGCGGCATTGACGGCCTCATTCACGTCTCCGAACTCTCCTGGCGGCGCGTCAACCACCCGCGCGACGTGCTACAGGTCGGGCGGCGCATCCGCGTCCACGTCATAGACGTAGACAACCGCCGCCGCCGCATCGCCCTCAGCCTCAAGCGGCTGCAAGCCAACCCCTGGTCCACCGTCGCGGAGCGCTACCGCCCCGGCATGATTGTCGAGGGCGTCGTCACCAACGTCGTAGACTTTGGCGTCTTCGCCTGCATCGAGGATGGCGTCGAGGGGCTGATTCACGTCTCCGAACTCTTCCACAACGGCAACCCCGTACAGCATCCCGCCGAGGTGATACAGGAGGGCGAGCGCATCCAGGCCCGCATCCTTTCGGTGGACCCCGACCACCAGCGCATGGCCCTCAGCCTGCGCGGCGTCACTCATTCATCCACCAATGGCAATGGCGCGGCGGAGACCTCCCCAGCCATAGAAACGACCTACCAGGATGGCACGGAAAGCCCGTAACGTTGCGGCCTCGGCTCCCCCAGGCTATCAGGTCGCTGGCCCCGACCTCAAGGGGCTGGCTCTCCTGTTCCTGAGCCTCGTCACGCTCCTCGCCCTGCTCGGCCTCGGCCCCGGCTTCCTCAACGAAACCTTCGCCGCCGCCCTGCGCTGGCTCGTCGGCTGGGCCGCCTTCCCCCTGACGCTGCTCGTCGGCCTCGCGGGCCTACTCGTCCTGCTCCGCCGCGAGTGGAAAGGGGCCGCGCCCTGGGGCCGCGTCCTCGCCCTCGAAGGGCTGGCCCTCTGCCTGCTCGGCATCTCCACCCTCGCCGCCAACCCCCTCCTCTCCTGGGCGGAGGTCGGCCAGTGGAGCGACGGCGGCGCGGTAGGCTGGCTCGTCGCTCGCCTCGTCTCGCCGCTTGGCCGCGCGGGAGGCATCGTCCTCCTCCTGCTCCTCTCCCTGATTCTCCTCGTCCCCGTGCTCGGCCTCTCCCTCGAACGGCTCCGCGCGGGCATCGAGCGCCAGCGCGAACGGCTGGAAGCCCAACGGCGGCAGCTTGCCCTCGCCCCGCCTCCGAGGGGAGCCACCGCCTACCGCCTGCCGGAGCCAGCGCCCGCCCGCGCCCCGGCGGTTCCATCCGAGGGCGAACCCTCCCTCATCCTGCGCGTCAGGGAGTCCGTCAGCCGCGCCACGAAGCCCAAACAGGAACCCCCGCCCCGCGCCAAAAAGCCCGCCACTCCCGCGCCAGCCAGCAAACCCGCCACATCGGGCGGGTCGAGCGCAGCGCAGGCGTACACCTATCCCCTACCCCCGCTCGACCTCCTGCACCGCAGCGATGGCGGCACTCTCGACCCCAACGTTGCGCGCGAAAAGGCCCGCACCATCGAGGAGACCCTCAAACTCTTCGGCGTGCCTGCGACCGTCGTCCAGGTGAATCAAGGGCCAACCGTGACGCAGTTCGGCGTGCAGCCCGGCTTCACCGAGCGCGTCATGCGCGATGGCTCCGTCAAGCAGCGCAAGGTCAAGGTCAGTTCCATCACCGGGCTTGCCGACGACCTCGCCCTCGCGCTAGCAGCCAAGAGCATCCGCGTCGAGGCCCCCGTGCCGGGCCGTCCCTACATCGGCATCGAGGTTCCCAACAGCGACACCGAGATGGTCACGCTGCACAGCGTCCTCACCAGCGAGGAGTTCCGCAAGGTCAACAGCCCCCTCGCCTTCGCCCTTGGGCGCGACGTGAGTGGTCGGCCCGTCGCGGCGGACCTGGGCCGCATGCCCCACCTCCTCATCGCGGGCGCAACGGGCGCGGGCAAGTCCGTCTGCATCAACACCATCATCGCCTCCCTCCTCTTCAGCATGGGGCCGGAGCAGTTGAAGCTGATGATGATTGACCCCAAGATGGTCGAACTCATCTCCTATAACGGCATCCCGCATCTCATCGCGCCCGTCGTCACCGACATGGAGCGCGTCGTCGGCGCGCTCACCTGGGCCATGCGCGAGATGGACCGCCGCTACAAACTCTTCAGCGAGGTCGGCAAGCGCAACCACGAGAGCTACAACGCCTGGGCCGAGGCCAACGGCAAGGAGCCACTACCCTTCATCGTCATCATCATTGACGAGTTGGCCGACCTCATGATGGTCGCCGCCGATCAGGTCGAGCGCATCATCTGCCGCATCGCCCAGATGGCCCGCGCCACCGGAATGCACCTGATTTTGGCAACCCAGCGCCCCAGCGTGGACGTGGTGACGGGCCTCATCAAGGCCAACGTTCCCGCCCGCGTCGCCTTCGCAGTGGCGAGCCAGATTGACAGCCGCGTCATCCTCGACACGACGGGCGCGGAGATGCTGCTGGGCCGGGGCGACATGCTCTTCCAGGCTCCCGATTCCAGCAAGCTCCTCCGCCTACAGGGCTGCTACGTCAGCGACGAAGAGTTGCAGGCGATGGTAAGCCACTGGATGCGCTACCGCCCCACCGCCCCCCAGGAGCCGGAAGAGACCCCCTGGGACGAGATTGTCACCGAAACAGCCGCACAGCCACACGAGCCGGAAGACGAGATGTACGACGAGGCCCTTGGCCTCGTGCTGGAGCACCGCTACGCCTCGCCCTCCTTCCTGCAACGCAAGCTCCGCATCGGCTACACGCGGGCCGCGCAGTTAATAGACGCCCTCGAAGAGCGCGGCATCGTCGGCCCGCCCGGCGAGGGCAAAGACGGCAGCCGCCCCGTCCTTGAACAGCCCGCGCAGGAAGAAGCCGGAGTCTAAACCTCTATTTCCTCATTGGGGTAGGTTCCCTTCGCTGAACCCACCCGCTAGCCGCCAACCCAGCGGAGGGACTAGCACACTCGATACCGCTTCCTATGGATGGTCGAGACAGTGTAGCTGTCCGTAGAATCCCCGGAGGGGATGGCGAAAGAGGTAGCCGGGGATGGAGCCGAGTAGAGCGGGGTCGCTCTACGAGGGCGGGATCCTCGGCGGCGTAGGCTAAATAGACTATTCAAATGTAGATTGCTATAGTTGGGTTACGCGAGTAACCCGATTCCTCAAGAGGCGACGAGATGGCGCTGGAACGCCCAAAATACACCGAAGAAGCAGCGAAGCGCATCCTCCAGCAGGCGCTGGACCTTCAGATGCGAGAGCAGGATGCCTCCTTCTCCCGCGACCAGCTAACCGAGATGGCC
>DASVVH010000004.1:0-5873 GCA_036386615.1 Ardenticatenaceae bacterium | reverse complement strand
GCAGACAGGCAGCTATTCTCTCGGCGGGTATATGTTCGTGGAGGGGAGCTATGGCTACTTGATGAACGGGGGCATTCACATCCTGGATTTGAGTGACCCGACCGCGCCGGAAGAGGTCGGCTTCTACTCCGTCGGTGGGGAATTGAAGGCTGTTGACAGCGGACTTGCATACGTCATCCAGAATGGCGCGCTCCGCATCATTGACGTAAGGAACCCATCCGCGCCAGCGCAGGCCAGCATCTACTCCCTGCCCGCGTCCACGATGGCCCAGGATGTCACAGGGGTGGGCGATTTCGCCTATCTGCTAGGCGGCGAGGGGATGACTATCCTCGACGTGAGTGACCCGACCGCCCCGGAGGAGGCTGGTTTCTACCCATTAACCGAGTTGGGCAACCTTTTCGCGGTAGAGGGCACCTTATACCTTCACGTCCCAGGTATTGGGAGTTCGGAACTGCACATCTACGACATCAGCAATCCGATACTACCCATACGTGTGGGCTACAATCTCTTCCCTCCCCTGCTCTATTTCTCGGTTCAGGATGACTATATCTACTCCGGCGGCGCATTGGGCCTCTACGCTCTACGGTTCGAGCCAGCCCCACCGCTCGCGGTGACGCTCGCTGGCTTCTCGGCGCATGACGGTGAGGGACACGTCGTGCTGACCTGGGAGACCGTGTCGGAGCAGAATAACGCGGGCTTCAATCTGCTACGCGGCACGGACTCCGACGGCCCTGCCGTGCAGATAAACACCGAGGGCCTGATTCCATCAATGGGGCCGCGTAGCAGCGAAGGGTTCACCTACGAGTGGCTGGACCACGAAGTAGAGTACGGTAATCACTATTACTATTGGCTGGAGGCCGTAGACGTGAACGGCGTTACCACGCGCTTTGGACCAGTCACTATAGAGTTCGTCGCGCCGACTGCCGTTACCGTCGGGACGCTGGGCGTGGAATCTGCCGCGCCGGAATGGATGGCCGCCATCGTCCTGCTGGGCCTGACGGCCCTCGCGGGCGGCGTGCTCCGCCGACGGCACGCCCGCTAGACTTTCTCATCACCTGCCAGCAGGGCATAGGGGGCACAACATGTTGTGCCCCCTATGCCCTGCTGGCAGGCTAAGTCTCGGCTTTGCACTTATCATCGCGACAAAGGAGTAGTTCCATGCAGCCTCAACGTTTTGCCTTGTTCATCCTCGGTCTTTTCCTCATCATCCTCGCTTCGCTGGGCGGGGTTCCGCGAGCCAGCGCAGAGCCGCCGCTTCCCCGGTCGGCAGATGCTGTCCTCGGCCAGAACGAGAACCGGAACGTGGAGGCGGTGGGGCAGTTTGGGGGGTATGCGACTACTGTAGCGGTGCAGGGTAACTACGCCTATGTCGGCATAGGAACGCACCTGAACGTTCTGGAGGTATCTGACCCCGCGCAACCACTTCTGGTAGGCCAGTCGAGTGTGCTGCCTTTTGCCCCAAATGACATTGTCGTGATTGGGAATTATGCCTACGTCGCCGCCACAGATGTCTATATTCTCGATCTGTCCGACCCCTCCGCCCCGACTCTGGTTGGTACTTACCAGGAGCCGACAAATGCAAGGGCAGTGAGAATTGAGGTCGTGGGTGACTATGCCTTCGTTGCGGTTTCGCCACTACGGGACTCGTGGGGTCCTACAACGGGTACTGGCCTGCGTATTCTCGACATTAGTAATCCTGCGGTCCCGACATCGGTCTCTTTCTCCTGGACAGAGGACGCGGTGGACGTTGCTGTCGCGGGAGATTATGCCTATGTTCTGGACGGCTATCCCAACTGCTCTCGCCAGTGTAATGTGGGCTACTTGAGGATTATTGACATAAGCAACCCTGCCGCACCCGTTGGGGTCAGTGTCTACACAACGCGCGGGTGGTCCGATCAGGTGGAGGTGGCTGGCGATTATGCTTACGTGTCAACCCAGTTTGGCCTCGAAGCCATCGATATTTCGGACCCGGCGGCTCCCGTACAGGCGAGTTTCGGCGGGGCGGGCACTGACGGGCGGGATATGGTTATTAGCGACTCCCACCTGTATGTATCCGAGCATGATAGGGTGGACCTCTATAGCTTGAGTAACCCCGGCACACCTGCCTTTATTGAAGGGTTTACCCCTGAAGGTAAGGCCAATGGTCTCGCTGTCGCCGAGAATCTGGTTTTTGTCGCTTCCGACCGAGGCGGCTTACGGATTCTCGACTTCACAGACCCCATGAATCCGGTCGAGATTGCGTCCCACAACACTTCGGGATACCTATCTCTGGTTGCGGCGGCGGGGAACTACGCCTACGTCAACGACGCGGACGCCGAGGGTTTCTGGATTGTTAACGTGGCAGATCTTTCAGCCCCAACGGAAGTTGGTTTCTACGACCTCGCGGAGATAGAGAGCCTCATCGCGGTTGGCGACCATCTCTACGTCCTTAGCCGGGATACGCAGCGTCTTCACGTTCTGAGCCTCGCCGACCCTGCGGCACCCCAGCAGGTGGATTCCATCGAGATGGGTGCAAACTACGGTGGACAAATGGAGGTAGACGGGGACCGACTCTTCGTCCGCGAGTATGATGCGGGGATACACATCTTCGATATATCAGAGCCTTCCGCGCCCGTTGCCGCAGGGACCATCCCAATCGGGGAGCACTATCAGGTGCAGGGCGAGTATCTTTACCGCGCGGCGTGGTCGTCATTGCTTATCTCGAACATCAGTGACCCCTCCAACCCCGAAGAGGTGGGCCGTTACGATACGGATCTGGCAGTCATGAAAGTGACTCTCCTTGGGAATTACGTCTACCTGACGGAGGCAGCTTCGGAAGCTGGGGGCTTCCTGTATATCCTCGACATCAGCAATCCTTCTGAACCGACGTTGGTAGGCTCCTTCGATATTCCACCCGGCGTAGTGGATGTTGTTGGCGAGGGTACTCACGTCTATTTTGCATGGAGGGATGTCAATGAAGACGGGCCAGAGTGGACGAGGAGTGGGGTCGGGGTTCTGGATGTCAGTAACCCTGCCGAGCCGGAACTGGTAGGCTTCTACGATGGGGGGTCTTACCACTACCTGGACCTTGAGCTTTATAACCATTCCGTCCTGACAGCTCACGGGATTCTCGGCATGGAAGCCCTGCGCTTCGCGCCACCGTCGCCAACCGCCCTGACGCTCGGCAATCTGGGCGCTGGTGCCGGTGGCTCAACAGTGCCTTTCGCCGTGTTGGGCACTTCGCTGGTTGCGCTGGCTGTGGGGCGCAAATGGTTCCGACACGGCAGGGCTGCCCGGTAGACCTTCTCATCACCTGCCAGCACGGCGTAGGGGCACAGCATGCTGTGCCCCTACGCTTTTGTCTGCCAATATGACAAAAATGAAAGGTTCTGCGGGCGCAAATGGTGTATGATTTGCCTGTAAGACGGAGTTGCCGGGATTCCATCAGAATCCCCGTTCGAGGGCAGTGATGATATACTCTGCCTCGTGATGGAGCGTCACTGCCCTATCCGCCGCCCATTGCCCACCGTTTTCGTCCACGCCCCCACGGAGAAGTTTTCTGCATGTCGCAGTTCTGCCACCTGCACGTCCACTCGGAATATAGCCTGCTCGACGGGATGAGCCGCATTGACGACATGGTGAAGCGGGCCAAAGAGCTTGACCAGCCCGCCATTGCCTTGACCGATCACGGCGTGATGTTCGGCGCGATTGAGTTCTACCGCGCCGCGAAGAAGCAAGGCATCAAGCCCATCATCGGCGTGGAGGCGTACCTCGCGCCGCGCGCCATGCAGGACCGCGACCCCAAGCTGGACCGCAGCTACCACCACATGCTGCTCCTGGCGCAGAACCAGACGGGCTACAAGAACCTGCTGAAGCTGTGCAGCCTCGCGCAGATGCAGGGCTTCTATGGCAAGCCGCGCATTGACAAGGAGACGCTGGCCGCCCACGCCGAGGGGCTGATTGCGACGACGGGCTGCCTCGCCGCCGAGGTGCCGCGCGTGCTGGTCGAGCAGGGCGAAGAGGCAGCGTACAACCGCTTGAAGTGGTACCTGGATGTCTTCGGGCGCGACAGATTCTTCCTGGAGCTACAGGGCCACGACATCCCCGACCTGCGGACGGTGAACCGCGTGCTGCCGGAGTGGTCGAAGAAGTACGGTGTGGGGCTGGTAGCGACGAACGACGTGCATTACGTTCGCAAGGAGGACGCGGGGCCTCACGACATTCTGCTGTGCATGCAGACGCGGGACACGATGTCCAACCCGAACCGGATGCGGCTGACGCCCGATGGCTCGTACTACATCACATCCTACGACGAGATGATGGGCATGTTCGGCGACTTTCCCGATGCCATGAAGAACACGCTGCTCGTCGCCGAGATGTGCGAGGTGGACCTGGACATGAAGGGCTACCACTTGCCGCACTTCCCCGTGCAGGAGGGCTACGCCGACGCCGAGGCGTACCTGCGCGCCCTCGTCGAGCAGGGCGTAACCGAGCGCTACGGGCCGGAGCGGGCGAAGAGCGACCCCGTTCTGCGGGAGCGCGTCGAGCGCGAGTTGGGCATCATTCACAACATGGGCTTCGACAACTACTTCCTCATCGTCTGGGACCTCTGCCGCCACGCGGCGGAAGTGGACATCTGGTGGAACGTGCGCGGCTCCGGCGCGGGGTCGGTGGTCGCCTACACGCTGCGAATCACGAACATTGACCCCATCGGCAACGACCTGATTTTCGAGCGCTTCCTGAACCCGGCGCGCGTCTCCATGCCCGACATTGACATTGACTTCCCCGATGACCGCCGTCACGAGATGATTGAGTACACGGTGCGCCGCTACGGGAACGAGCGCTGCGCCGCCATCATCACCTTCGGAACGCTGGGCGCGCGGGCCGCCGTGCGCGATGTCGGGCGCGCGCTCGAAGTACCCCTTTCCGAGGTGGACCGGGTGGCGCGCATGGTGCCGAACGTGCCCGGCAAGCCCGTAAAGCTGGACAAGCTGCTCTTCGATGATGCCACCGCCGAAGAGTGGCCGATGGAGGCGGAGGACATTCGCGCGGCCTACAAGGAAGACCCCGTCGTGCGCGACCTGCTGGACACCGCCGTCAAGCTGGAGGGGCAGACGCGCCACGCCTCCACGCACGCGGCGGGTATCGTGATTTCGGATGCGCCCATCGTGGAGTACGCGCCGCTGCACCGCCCAACGAAGGGCGACGACAGCGGGCCAATTCAGCAGGTGGTGCAGTTCGACATGAACATTGTGGAGAGCATCGGCCTGCTGAAGGTGGACTTCCTGGGGCTGGCGACCCTCTCCATCATGCGGCGCGCGAGCGAGCACATCGAGCAGCGGCACGGGCGCAAGCTGAACCTCTCGACTATCCCGTACCTGCGCTGCCCAAGCGACCCGGTGGCCGACGCTGACGTGATGCAGGCGTTCCATCTGCTCCAGTCGGGTCACACGGTAGGCGTCTTCCAGGTGGAAGGCGCGGGGCTGCGGCGGACGCTGCAAGAGATGCAGCCCTCCGAGTTCGAGCACATCATCGCGGCCATCTCGCTCTATCGTCCCGGCCCGATGGAGTACATTCCCGCTTACATCCGGCGGATGCATGGAGAGGAGGAGGTGTCCTATCACCATCCGACGCTCGCACCCATTCTAGAGAACACCTACGGGATCGCCGTCTATCAAGAACAGCTCATGCGTATGGCGACGGACCTCGCGGGGTACAGCCCCGGCGAGGCCGACCTGATGCGTCGCGCCGTCTCGAAGAAGAAGGCCAAGGACATCGAGTACCACAAGGGCATCTTCGTGTCGGGCGCGGTCAACAAGGGCATCCCGCAGGAGGCGGCGGAGCGGATTTACGCCGACATTGAGTTCTTTGCGAGGTATGGCTTCAACAAGTGC
>DASVVH010000003.1:0-10653 GCA_036386615.1 Ardenticatenaceae bacterium | reverse complement strand
CGCCTGCTGGAATGCCCTGGTCGCGGACTCCGTCACCGGACCAAAACTCCCCGCCGTGGAAAGGTTGGCCCCCTGACTATTCAGGAACGCCTGCCACTGTGAAACGACTGCTCCCGTGTTCCCCTGCTGAATCATTGATGGCATGCTCAGTCTCCTCGTCAATTGGTGCGTCGCCGAACGGCCCCGCGACTTTGGTATTGAATCACATCCTTGCGATTAGGGATAGAAGAGGCGCGGATTCTTGCGTTGGTGCTGGCGACTGGTGCGGCACTCGCCGGGGTTAGACAAGAAAAAGCGCAGCGCTCTCGCGCCACGCTTTTCTTTCCTGCTCGTGGGAATTGTCGGCGACTATACGGGCACGGCTATCTGCTTGAAGCACGCCCTTACAATCACTCAGTCATTGCGCCGCCGGAAGACCTTCCGACCCTGCTGCGAGTCTGACCTTCTGTAGTCCGGGCCGGAGCGGCGTTGGTCGTCGCGTCTGCGGTCGTCGCCGTCATACCTTGCCTGTGGGGCCTGACCCTGCGGCAGCGCGACCTTGATATTGGTAGGGCGGTTGCGGATGGTGGCGTTCGCCATGCGCTGTAGCACCTGCTCCTGGTACTGCTTCGGCACCTCTACGAAGGTGAAGCGGTCGTAAATGTCAATCGTGCCTATGGATTTGCCCGGCACGCCCGCCTCGTTGGCGATGGCCCCGACAATATCATTGGGGCGCACGCCGCTCCGGCGGCCCGCGTCAATGAAGAGGCGCACCATACCGTCCTCGGCCTGCGGGACGGTCTCCGGCTCCGGCTCGACAGCGATGTCCAGAGGCTTGTCGCCCCGCGCCATCCGCGCGGCGGCGGCGGCAATCTCGGAAATCTCAAAGCCCTCCTCGGCCAACTCTTCCACGAGGCCGAGATAGAGTTCCAGGTCATCTTCCTGAAGAACCCTGCGAATGCTGTCCTTGAAGATAGCGATGCGCCGCGCGGCCACGTCCGCTTTCGTGGGCACCTTCATCGCCTCGATACGCTGCCCGGAGTAGCGCTCGATTTCGCGCATCATGCGCTGCTGACGCGGCGTCACGAAGAGGATGGCCTTGCCCTCGCGCCCGGCCCGGCCCGTGCGCCCAATACGGTGGACGTAGGATTCCACGTCGTAAGGGATGTCGAAGTTGATGACGTGCGAGATACGCTCCACGTCCAGGCCGCGCGCGGCCACATCGGTGGCGACGACGATTTCCACGCGCCCGTCGCGCAGGCGGCGAATGACCGTCTCGCGCTGCGCCTGACCCATGTCGCCGTGCATCGCCTCCGCCGTGTAGCCGCGCGCCTGGAGCTTTTCGGCAACCTCGGCAGCGCCCGTCTTGGTGCGGGCGAAGATGAGCACGGCGTCAATCGGCTCCGTCTCCAGAATCTGGGTCAGCACGTCGAGCTTGTTCTGCTCGGAGACGTTCAGGTAACGCTGCTCGATGGCGGGTACGGTGAGCTTCGTCTGCTCGATTTCGACGGTCACGGGGTTGTGCAGGTAGCGGTCGGCGACGCGGCGAACCTCCCTGGGCATCGTGGCGGAGAAGAGCGCCTTCTGTAGCTCGTCGGGAGCCTGGCTCAGAATCCACTCCACATCCTCAAGGAAGCCCATGCGAAGCATCTCGTCGGCCTCGTCCAGAACAACCATCTTGAGGGCGGAAAAGTTGAGGGTGCCGCGCCGCAGGTGGTCCATCACGCGGCCCGGCGTGCCGACGACGACGTGAACGCCACTGGAGAGGCGGTCCATCTGCTTGGTGATGGGCTGCCCGCCGTAGACGGGGAGCACGCGCACGCGCCCTAGATGCTTAGAGTAGGTGTGAATAGCCTCGGCCACCTGAAGGGCAAGCTCACGGGTCGGGGCGAGGATGAGAGCCTGCACTGCGTTGACATTCAAGTCCAGTTGTTGGAGGATGGGAATGGCGAAGGCGGCGGTCTTGCCCGTGCCGGTCTGGGCTTGGCCGATGAGGTCACGCCCCTGAAGGAGTGCCGGGATGGTCCTGGCTTGAATCGGCGTCGGGTCTTCGTAGCCAACGTCGTCTACGGCATGGAGGAGAGGCGCGCTCAGGCCAAGCTCTCCAAAGGTCTGAGTGGTTGGATTTTCGGTAGTGGTCATAGGGTTGGTCTTTCAGGTTTTCGCGTGGGGATATGGAACAGAATGGTTTTGTTCCTGCAATTTGCGTTCCTCCGAGAGAGGCAAAGCTACAGAGCAAGCGGGTGAGGAGGAGTCGCCGGAGCGGGTTACAGGGAAGCGCCGCCTGCGAATCACAGGCGGCGCTTCTGTTAGGCTTTAGGAGTGAATCAGCACGCAGTTACCTTGCGCGGACGGGCACTAGCTCGCGGTTGCGGGCCTCGTCAATCTCGGCCAACTCATCTTCGTTCAGCCGGAACTCCGCCGCGCCGATGATGCCTTCTACCTGAGCGGGGCGGCGAGCGCCGACGATAGCCCCGGCGACAGCGGGGTGGCGCAGCGTCCAGGCAATTGCTACTTCCGCCGGGGAGCGCCCGTGCCGCTCGCCTATGGCGCGCATCACCTCAACCGTTTCGAGGTTGTGCGTCAGGCGAGGCTCCTGGAACTCGGCATCGTTGCGCCGCCAATCATCGTGCGGGAAGTTGGCGATGCGCTCGCGCGTCATCTTGCCTGTGAGCAGGCCCGACTGCATGGGCGAGTAGACGATGACGCCGATGTTCTGCTCCTGCGTGAAGGGGAACAACTCGTCCTCGGCCTGGCAGCGGATGAGCGAGTACGGAGGCTGGAGCGTCGCGATGGGAGCAATCTTCCGGATGCGTCGCATCTGCTCTGCGCTGAAGTTCGAGACGCCGATGTGGCGCACCTTGCCCTCGCGTTGTAGCTCGACCATCGTCGCCCAGCCCTCCTTGATTTCCGCTTCGGGGTCGGGCCAGTGAATCTGGTAGAGGTCAATCACGTCGGTGTCGAGCCGCCGCAGGCTGTTCTCGCACTCCTCGCGTACTGACGCTGCGGTCAGGCTGTTGAAGATTGAACGGTCGTCGCGCCAGCGAATCGCACATTTGGTAAAGATGTAGGGGCGCTCCGAACGCTCGCGCAGGGCACGCGCCACGACCTGCTCCGCGCGGCCCAGCCCATACGCTGGGGCGGTGTCAATCCAGTTGATGCCCAGGTCCAGCGCGCGGTGAATGGCAGCGATGGATTCAGTATCGTCCTGTGACCCCCAGCCGCCGACCCACTCCCCGCCCCCAATCGCCCAGGTTCCAAAGCCAACAGGGGTAATCTGCAAGTCAGTATTTCCTAGTTGTCTCGTCTGCATCGTACGCTCCTTTGCTGCGTCATCCCTTTTGTTCCACGAGTGACGGCTCTCGAAGCACGTCCGTGTTAAAGAATTACCATGCATGATTCGGGCCAGCTAAATTTTTTGTAGCTCCTTGGAACAGTGCTAACTTATTAGTGCTAACTGTCACAATAGGCATGGATGTAGCGGAGCCTCACAAGTGGCATATCTCTTGCTGCGTCGCCGCGCCACCCCGGAAACTCACCAGATGCAAGAATCAATATCGCGGAGGAATGTCGTGACTCGAAAACACGGGTATCCACGTCCACAGCTTCAGCGCGCCGCCTGGACATCGCTCAACGGATCGTGGGACTTTGCGCTTGACCCGGAATGCACATGGAGGCTTCCCCAGCACGTCGCCTGGGACGCAACCATAACTGTCCCCTTCTCTCCCGAAACGGAGGCGAGCGGGATTCACAATATGGGGTTCTACCGTGCCTGCTGGTATCGCCGCACCTTTGACGCGCCGCCATTAAGGCCGGGGGAGCGGTTGATCCTCCACTTCGGGGCGGTAGATTACTCGGCGACGGTGTGGGTCAATGACTTGCTCGTGGCGCGGCACGACGGCGGTTACACACCCTTCGAGGCTGATATTACCGAGGCACTGGTTGGGGGCGGGCCGCAGACGGTGGTGGTGCGGGCAGAAGATGACCCACACAACCTGACCCAGCCGCGCGGCAAGCAGGACTGGCAGTTGGAGCCGCATTCCATCTGGTATCCGCGCACGACGGGAATATGGCAGACGGTGTGGCTGGAACGACTGCCAGCCACATCAATCGGTTCCCTGCGCTGGACGCCGAATCTGACCAATTGGGAGATTGGCATGGAGGCGTGCCTGGACGGCGCGCGCCGCGAGGGGCTTCGTCTGCGCGTCAAGCTGCACGTTGGCGACCTGGTTCTCGCCGACGACACCTACACTGTCGTCTCCGGTGAGGTCAATCGCCGCATTGCCCTGTCGGACCCCGGCATTGACGATTACCGGAACGAGCTTCTGTGGAGTCCGGTACAGCCGACCATCATCCAGGCCGATTTACAATTGTGGGGCGGGCGTGGCGAACTGATAGACGAGATAAGCAGCTACACGGCACTCCGGCAGGTCGGGATTCAGGGCGACCGCTTCATCCTGAACGGTCGCCCCTACCGCCTGCGCCTGGTGCTCGATCAGGGTTACTGGCCTGAATCCGGGATTACGCCCCCCAGTGACAAGGCACTGCGCCGCGATGTCGAACTCGCCAAACAGATGGGCTTCAACGGCGTTCGCAAGCACCAGAAAATAGAGGACCCGCGCTATCTTTACTGGGCGGACGTGCTGGGCCTCCTGGTCTGGGAAGAGATGCCCAGTCACTACCGCTTCTCGCAGAAATCAGTGGAACAACTGAGCCGCGAGTGGATGGAGGCTCTGAACCGTGATTACAGCCACCCGTGCATCATAACGTGGGTTCCATTCAACGAATCGTGGGGTGTGCCTGACCTCCCTGATAACCCGGCACAGCGGCAGTACGTGCAGGCGCTCTACCATCTCACGAAGACGATTGACACCACACGGCCCGTCGTCGGCAACGACGGCTGGGAGAGCGTCGCGACTGACATCATTGGCATCCATGATTACGCGGAAAACCCTGAGAAGCTGGCCCAGCGCTATCATTCGGAGGAGCTGATTGGCCGCCTCTTCTCCCGCGAGCGGCCCGGCGGGCGGCTCCTGACCATTGAGGGGCACCCCCACCAGGGCCAGCCCATCATGCTCACGGAGTTCGGCGGAATCGCCTACTCTGAGGACGAGGATGCCACTTGGGGTTACAGCCGGACCAACAGTTCGGACGAGTTCGCCAAGCAGTATACCGATCTGCTGGAGGTCGTCCGCTCACTGAAACTTCTATCCGGTTTCTGCTATACCCAGTTCGCGGACACCTACCAGGAGACGAACGGCCTACTTTACGAGGACCGCACACCCAAGTTCCCGCTAGACCAGATGCTCCTCGCAACGCGCGGGGAGGCGTCTCACCGCGAGCGGCAGATCGAGCGCGACTTTAGCGCGAGGATGCTGAAGTTCCAGCAGGACCGCAACGTGCCTGTCCTCCTAGCCGATGGAGCTGAAGGGTAAGCGTCCCGGCGCTAAATTTTCACAAAAACGAGGCCAGGAAGGGTGCCTTCCTGGCCTCGTTTTTGCTTTTCGATTGTTAGCAGGGCAAAATGTAGGTGGTGCTGATAGCGAATGGCAGCGGCTTTGTTACACGCGCCACCGAGGAAATAGGATGAAGTTACGATTCGCAAATCTGGAGCTGTGGGAGCGAAACCTGTACCTGCTCTTCGCGGCTACATTGCTCTCTGTCATCGGCTTCTCGTTTATCTTCCCCTTCCTCCCGCTCTACGTGGAGGAGTTGGGCGCGCGGACGGGCGGCTCCATCGAGTTCTGGTCGGGGATGGTCTTCAGCGCGCAGGCGCTCACGATGGGTATCATGTCGCCCGTTTGGGGCGCATTGTCTGACCGCATGGGGCGCAAGGTGATGATTGAGCGCGCCCTATTCGGCGGCGCTATCGTGCTGACACTGATGGGCTTTGCCCGCAGCGCCGAGGAGTTGACGCTGTTGCGCGCCATCCAGGGCGTCATTACCGGCGTCATACCGGCGGCGAGCGCGCTCATCGCGGCCAGTGCCCCCCGCGAGCGGGCGGGCTGGGCGCTCGGCCTCTTGCAGACGAGTTTGTGGCTGGGCGCGGCGGTGGGGCCGCTGCTCGGCGGCGTGCTGGCGGATGCCTTTGGCTTCCACACAACCTTCAAGATGACGGGCGTGCTGCTGGTGCTCTCCGGCATCTCGGTTCACCTGTGGGTCGTGGAGCAGGGCGACGTGAAGAAGGAAGCCGCCTCCAGGCCGAAGCGCTCGATGCTCCAGACGTGGAAGGCAACGCTGACCAGTGGCGAGATGGGGCAACTCTACACCATCAAGTTCATGGTGCAGCTTGCCGCGACGGTGATGCTGCCGATTGCGCCGCTCCTCGTCGCCTCATTAATGCCGGGCAGCAGCCGCGTGGCGACGGTGGCGGGCCTCTTCACGGCCATCAGCGCCGGAGCCAGCACGCTCAGCGCGGTGCGCTTCGGCTCGCTGGGCGACCGTATAGGCCACCGCACGGTGCTCATCGCGGGCTGTGTCCTCTCAGCCCTGGCCTATCTCTGCTTCCTCTGGGTCACGAACATCTGGCAACTCATCGGCCTCGCGGCGGTTGCCGGGCTTGCCAATGGTGCCGTCATTCCGAGCATCAGCGCGCTCCTCGCCAACGGCTCACCGGAGGGCGACCAGGGGACGGTGTACGGCCTCGATTCCAGCGTGCAGGCCGCCGCGCGGATGATCGCGCCGATGGTCGGTTCCGCCGTCGCCGTCTACTTCGCGCTTCAGGTCAGCTTCGCGGTGGCAGGGTTGATTTTCCTCCTCGCCGGAGCCGCCACCTTCCTGATGCTCTCGCCTCAACGGCCTCCGGTGGATGGGCGGGCAATGGCGGCGGACTGATAGCGTGGCCTAGAGAAGGGCTTCCAGAAGGAGCAGGCCCGCCATGCCCGCGCCAATGGTGAGCAGCACGTTCCGCGTGGTCCACGCCACCGCCGTCGCCAGCAGCCCCGCCAGCAACCGCGTATTCTGCAACGACAGCGCCAACGTGCCATCCCTCTGTATCAGCAGTTCGGGCACGATGAGCGCCGTCAACACTGCAATGGGCACGAACCGCAGCGCCTGCCGTAGCACAGCGGGCATCTGAATACGCTCCAGCCCCATAATGAACGAGAGCCGTAGCGCGAAGGTAATCACCCCTGCAACAATCGCCGCCAGCCACAACGAGTTCATTTCTTCCTCCCCTCGACCAGCACGCCCACGACCATCCCCGCCAGCGCCGCCACGATAAGCCCCAGCCTGAACGGAAGGTCCATCGTCAGCAAGACGACCACGCCCGCCGTGATGGCTGCCGCAACGCTCGCGCGGTCCTTGATGATGGGCACGGCGAGGGCGATGAAGGTGAGAGGGATGGCGAAGTCGAGGGGCAAGCCCGGCGGAATCTGCGCGCCGAGGAGGATTCCGGCGGCGGTGCTCGCCTGCCAGGTGGTCCACAGGGCGACGCCGCAGCCAAGAAAGTACCAATGCCTGTTCCCGGCCTCGCCTTTCTGCTGGTAACGCACGATGGCGACGACGTATGCCTCGTCGGTGAGCAGGTAGGCGAGCAGCGCCTTCCACGAGCCGCGCAGGTGTTGCAGGTAGGGAGCAATCGAGGCGCTGTAGAGCAGGTGCCGCAGGTTGACGACGAATAGCGTCCCCACGATGACGAGGCCGGGCGCGCCCGCGTCCACCAACTGCACCATCACGAACTGCGCCGACCCCGCGAACACGATGAAGGACATCGCCTGCGCCAGCGAGGCAGGGATGCCAGCACTCAGCGCCGCCACTCCATAGATGAGACCGAAGGAAATGACCGCCAGAAGGATGGGGATTTCAGCCCGGACCCCGGCCAGGAATTCAGTGCGTGCGGTACTCATGCAGAAATAACTACAAGTGGTTGGCTAGTGGCAGGGCTGGCAGTATAATGAATTTCGTCAAAATGCACTGGACCAAGAACTATGTTACCTAGCAGAACAATAGTGAACGCACAGAAGTTAAGTATTTTGATAGATACCGATAGCTTCTCGCGCGCGTTATCTGTCGAGAATACAAAGGCAGCAGTAGTGTTAAGCTTTTCCAAGGTTGAAGTGCTCGACTTCATTAGAACGCCCGGCGAGACCGAATCCGTACAACTGAAAAGGATCCCCCCTTTCACGATGGTACACGACAGGCAAGGGAATATAGACGCCATACATATAGCCAAGGAGAAACTTAGCTGCACAGTTGCAGTTAATTACCAAGACACCATCCTAGATAAGGTCTCAAAGCATCTGTTCAGTGGGAAGCCAATTACTCATGAAGTACAGAATCAGGTTATCTTTGTTGCAGTGCAAGAAGCTCTAGCGCGACCCTATCCTCGAATCTCTAGATTTGAGGCACCTCCCGAAGCGCACATTTTTGTCACTGAAAATCCGGTTCTTCTAGAAAATCGTTTGTGGTTCGAGACCCATATCTCCAGTCATCCTTTGAACATCGTGTCTATAGAAGAGGGCGTGGAGATTATAGACTTGTTCCTAAAGCACCAGAACAGATATCATCTCGCCTCAAATTGGGTGTGCAACAAAGGATTATTCTACTGGTTATCGTTCCGCTCGAAAGTGCCCCACTATCATGTTGGCGATGCGCCTCTTGATGCTCTTGCAAAGCGTCTCACTTTTGCACTGATGAGTATTGATGAAATTGGCCTTCAGTACTATTCAGGAGCGAATAACGACACAATGGACAACACTATCTATCATTTCAACTATTTCATAACCTTGGTGAGCGGAATATTCGACAGTCTAGCCATAAAGACTAACGATTACTTGAAATTGAACTTGGGTAATAGGCCCGAAAGAGTAACTTTGAATCCAAGGGCGGGCAAGCAGTTCTTGCAAGGGGTTAGGCAGGAGAGACCAGACTTACGCAAGTTAATCATCGAATACACGCCATTCATAAAGCTGATCTACGAGATGAGGGAAGTAATAGTCCACCGTGAATTATTAGGTAACTCGACCTTTGTCTCCGGTAATGCCTATAGTAACGAGGAGTGGAGGATTAACTTTTTTCGAGTCCCAGAAGAAGTTGCACGAATGCTACAACATTGTAGAGACCGCAGAGTGAAGTACGATTTCGTTACTGAGTGGGGACAGTATGATTGGCCTCCGGGACACTTTATAGAGCCTTTCCGATTAACAAAAGCATCTGCACGTACTCTAATTCGTTTTACGAATGAATATCTCAGATTATTGGGCTTTAGCAACTTTATTGAGGACCGGGAGGCACAGAATCCAAGGGATGACTTTGTTAGACAAATAAGAGGATTAGAGGTTGGTAAGCTAGGCTTCTAAATTAATATGGGCAAAGGACATCAGACTGGCGAGGTTCCGTCCTGCCGCGCCAGCTTGCCGCGAATCCGCTCAAGGCGGTGCCGTAGGTCGGCGCTGTCGCCGGGGCTGAGGCTCACTTTGCGGTCACGCGCGGCGGCAAAGGCGGCAAGCACGGCGCGCTCGGCGGCGGGCAGGTCGCGGCTCTGGTGCTCGTGATACTTGGCTAGCTCCTCGTAGGGGTAAAGCTCGCCGCGCCCCAACATCGAGCGCCACAGTCCCGTCGCTTCGTCCCACCGCCCCTGCTTCTTCAGCAGGAACGAGAGGCGGCGCACACACTCTCCGCGCAGGCTGTTCGGCATCGGGGCGGTTATGGCCCGGCGGTAGCAGCGCTCCGCCTGCTCCCACTCCCCGCAATCCTCGTACAGCCGCGCCAGCGAGAAATAATCCTGCCCGTGCGGCGCGGAATGCTCTTCCGGGTCCGCGCAGATGCGGAGCATGTGCAGCGCCAGCGCCGCCAGCGCCAGCAGATCCTGATGGTTGTGGTAGAAGACACCCTTGAGTGGGTACGGGTTGCCGTCGCGCAGGTAATCGTTGTAGAGGCGCGGCACCATCCAGCCCGGCACATCCGACTCGTCGCGCATCGTCCCCAGGATGCGCTGTTCAAGCGTACCCAAATTACACGCCTCCAGCCGCAGCTTCCACAGGCGGCGCGCGGGGTGCAGCAGGTCCAGGTGCGGGCGAGCCTTCAGCGCGCGGGCCTGCCGCGCCAGAATGTAGCGCGTCTCCAGCACGGGCAGGTCGAACGATTTGCCGTTGAAGGTCACGAAGCTGTCGAAGCGGTCCAGCAGTGGACTCAGCGCCGCCAGCAGCGCCCCCTCCTCGCCAGGGTGCCGCATGAACAACTGTTGAACGTGGAAACCTTCTTCGTCCCAGTACGCCACGCCCACGAGGAAGGCGTAGGTGCCCGCGCCCCCCGCCAGTCCATTCGTCTCCGTGTCCAGGAACAGCGTGCGGCGGAAGTCGAACCCTTCCAGGCCCGTGTCTTTGGCGAGCGTGGCGACCGTGCGCCCGTCGCACTCCCACAGAGCGCGCAAGGCCAGCCCCGCGTGCTCGTGCGTCGCCCCGTAACGAACCGTGATGACGTGGCAGCCGTCCACCTCCTCCCCACCTACGCACTCGGCGAGCGGGGTCGCGGAGCGAACAGGCTGGGGCTGGGCAGGGGCGGTACGCGGTGCGCTCCCAATCTGCCGCAGCCTCAGCCGCAACGCATCCACATTCACACGGCGCTGGCTCACACTCTCAGTCATAGGAATTCTCGACGACCGACGGACGCGGGTGCCCTATGGGCAGGACGACCGCTTACGACCTGAACGGCATAACGCAAGGGCGCACCAAC
>DASVVH010000002.1:0-6134 GCA_036386615.1 Ardenticatenaceae bacterium | reverse complement strand
TGTCTGTGTCCGAGGCAATAAGGTGGAGGTCATTATCTATTCCCGAAGACCGCCCTGCAACGTGTGCGACGTTCGGCGGTGTGATCCATATCACACATAGGTATTATCGTCCAAGCACCCCAGCTATGCAAGGTAGAGCAGAGCCAGTGAGAGATGCCAGCACCCATAGAGAGATAGGTACGCACTCAAAAATACATCGGATCACGCAAACTATCTACCCCTCAGATGCGGCGCTTCACCCGGCGAGAGGTTCATGGGGTACGCGACAATGCCCCAACGGAGGGGATGGGCCGCCTCTTTGTAGAGCAGGAGCCGTTCAACTGTCACAGGCCCGAATCATACGTGGATTGCCATACAAACCAAATGCAAGTTGGGGTGCCGCTACCGCCCACCGTCCACCGTCCACATTCGGTTGACGGGCTGGGCAGCGCGGGTAAGATACCAAAAGCACCAGACCCCACCCACGCGATGCCGCGCAAACCCCTGCTGCCTGCTAGCAGAGGGTTACCGCTATCAGACAGAAGAGAGACCTCATGGCAGACGACCGCGACCAACTCAGCGAGCAGATTCACCTCCTGGGGGACATGCTCGGCGAGACCATCATCGAGCAGGAAGGCCAACCTCTCTACGACCTGGTGGAGGAGATTCGCGCGCTGGCAAAGGCCCACCGGCGTGGCGACGACGCGGCGGGCGCGCGCCTGCTGGCCCTCGTCGAGGCGCTGCCCCTGGAACAGGCGCGCGGCGTCGTCAAGGCATTCACAACCTACTTCCAGCTTGTCAACCTCGCCGAAGAGGAGGAGCGCGTTCGCGTCCTGCACCGCCGCTCCCGCGAGGCCGAACAAGAGGGCAAGCCGATGGGCGAGACCATCGCCGCCGCCATCGCCCGCCTCCGCGACGAAGCTCTCAGCGCCGACGAGATACAGACGCTCCTGCGCCGCCTCTACATCATGCCCGTCTTCACTGCCCACCCCACCGAGGCCAAGCGGCGCACCATGCTCACCAAACTCGCCCGCATGACCACCTACCTCCACCGACTCGACTTCCACCTGCTCACCCCCCAGCAGGAGGCGAACGCCCTGGAGATGCTCCGCGAGGAGATAGCCTCCCTCTGGCAGACCGACGACACCCGTGACCGCCAGCCCACCGTCCTCGACGAGGTTCGCAACGGCCTCTACTACTTCGAGAGCACCCTCTTCGACCTTCTCCCTCAAATCTATGACGAGCTTGAATCCGCGCTTGCCCGCTACTACCCTGAACAGCCCTTCCGGGTACCAACCTTCCTCCGCTATGGTAGCTGGATAGGTGGCGACCGTGACGGCAACCCCTTCGTCACCCCCACCGTCACCGAGGAGACCCTGCGCGAGCAGAAGGCGATGGCCCTCCGCCTCTACCAGCAGTCGCTCGACCGGATGCACGGCCACCTCAGCACCTCTGACCGCTACGGCATCTCCGAAGAGCTGCAACGCAGCCTCGCCGCCGACGCCGAACTCTTCCCCGACCGCGCCCGCTTCGTCGAGGAGCGCTACCCCCACCAGCCCTACCGCCAGAAGATGCACTTCGTCTATCAGAAACTCGCCGCCACCCTGGAAGACAACCAGCGCCCCTGGCGTGCCGAGCGGCTGCCACGACCCCGCGCCTACGCCGACGTTGACGCCTTTCTCGCCGAACTACGCATGGTACAGCAGAGCCTGTGCGACTACCCAGGCGGGCAACGCCTTGCCGAAGGGCGGCTGGCGACGCTCGTCAGGCAGGTAGAAATCTTCGGCTTCCATTTGGCGACGCTCGACGTGCGCCAGCACGCCGACCGCCACCGCAGCGCCCTCGCCGAGGTCTTCCAGCGCTACGGTCTCGACTATGGCCATTGGCCGGAGGCGCGCCGCGCCGAACTCCTCACCTCCGAACTGCTTAACCCGCGCCCGCTCACCCCGCACCACCTCGACTTTACCGAGGAGACGAACGAGACCCTAGAAATCTTCCGCCTCATCCGCCGCGCCCACGAGCGCGTCGGCCACCGCGCCGTCGAGAACTACGTCATCAGCATGACCACCGGAGCCAGCGATGTGCTCGCCGTCCTCCTCATGGCGAAGGATGCCGGAATAGCCGACGACATCAACGTGGTTCCCCTCTTCGAGACGGTAGCCGACCTGCACGCCGCCCCCGCTATCATGGAGGAACTTTTCGAGAACCCTGCCTACCGTCAGCACCTGGAAAAGCTGGGCTGGGCGCAGCAAATTATGATTGGCTACAGCGACTCGAACAAGGACGGCGGCTACGTCACAGCCAACTGGGAACTGCATCTCGCCCAGCGCGCCCTCGCCGCCACCTGCGCCAAGCACGACATCACCCTGACCCTCTTTCACGGGCGCGGTGGCTCCGTCGGGCGCGGCGGTGGCCCCGCCAACAAAGCCATTCTCGCCCAGCCGCCCGAATCCGTGCGCGGGCGGCTCAAACTCACCGAGCAGGGCGAGGCCATCACCACCCGCTACGCCAACTGGGAGCTTGCCCACCGCCATCTGGAGCAAATTGTCCACGCCGTCCTCTTGAGCAGTGGCAAGCGTCCCTATAACGGCCCCTCGCGCGGTGGCGCGTGGCAGCAGGCGATGGAGGCGCTCTCCCCCCTTGCCGAAGAGCACTATCGCAGGCTGGTTCACGAGTCGCCGGAGATGCTGCGCTACTTCCACGACGCCACGCCGATTAACCAGATTGGGCGGCTAAACATCGGCAGCCGCCCCGCCAAACGCAAGGCGACGGCGGGCATCCAGGACCTCCGCGCCATTCCCTGGGTCTTCGCCTGGACGCAGAGCCGCGTCACCCTGCCCGGCTGGTACCCCCTCGGCACCGCCTTCGCGCAGTGGGCGGGCGACGACCCCGAACGCTGGGCGCTCTTCAGCACCATGTACCACGAGTGGCCCTTCTTCCGCGCCACCATTGACAACGCCCAGATGTCCATGCGGAAGGCCGACATGCTCATCGCCGAGGTCTACTCCACCCTTGCCGACGAGGAGGCGCGCCAAACCATCTTCCCCACCCTCCGCGCCGAATTCGAGCGCACCGAGAAAGCCATCCTGCGCCTCACCGCCCAAAAAGACCTGCTCGAAAACGAACCCTGGCTGCAACGCTCCATCCGCGTTCGCAACCCCTACATAGACCCCATGAACTACATCCAGGTCGCCCTCCTTCATCGCCTCAACGAGCAGCCCGACAGCCCCGACGCCGAAGCCCTGCGGCGCGTCATCCTCCTGAGCGTCAACGGCATCGCCGCAGGGCTACGCAATACGGGGTGAAAACCTGATTGTGGTATATTGAACCAGAGCTTATCTATGACAGGCGGTGACAGAATGGCGCAAACGCTTTCCATTTCAGAAGCCCTCTATGAACGTCTACGCCACCGTGCCCAGCAGGCTCGCCAAACACCCGATGAGCTTGCGGAGGAGTTACTGTACCAGACGTTGAAGGTAGAAGAGGGAGCGTGGCAACAAGAGTGGGACTCGTTGATTTCCAGGGTTCATGCTCGTACTGCTGCCTTCTCCGCAGAGGAGATAGAAGCGGACATTACCGCAGCCGCAGCCGAGGTCCGAAAGGCACGACATGCCAGTCGTGCTAATTGATACCAACGTGTGGGTCTCTGCCTTCATCAATCCCTATGGCTACCCGGCCCGCATAGTGAAGGCATGGAACGATGGGGCATTTCAAGTCGTCGTATCCCAAGCACTGCTGGAAGAACTGGTAGACGTGCTCTCCCGCCCGCGTATCCGGGATAAGTACGGGCTGAATGCAGACGAAGTTACAGAATTTCTAAAAATATTAGCGGCCAGAGCGATAAGAGTGCTGACTACCGGAGAGCTATCAGTCTGTCGTGACCCGGATGACAATCTCATATTGGAGACTGCACTTCTTGGTGGGGCCAAATATGCCGTGAGCCGGGATGACGACATCAAGCATGATCAGGAACTGATTGCTGCAATGAGCGCGCGAGGGGTCACAGTATTGAGCATCCAGCAGATGTGGGACCGCCTTACAAACAACGCGTTATAACCACTTCGTTCCCGACGCCGAAGACCTGCGCCGCGTCATCCTCCTCAGCGTCAACGGCATCGCGGCAGGGCTACGAAACACAGGTTAATAAGGCGAGGGTGCAGGTATCCTGAAGTGCGAGTAAGACACAGTGAGGAGATAGGACCATGTATCAGGACCGAATTACCGTAGACCCTGAAATCTTGGTAGGCAAGCCAGTTGTGAAGGGCACACGCGTATCCGTCGAGTTGGTTCTTGAGCATCTCGCCGCGAACCCAGATGTGCAAGACCTCCTCAAAGCTTATCCGCGCTTGACGTTAGAGGATGTAGAAGCGTGTCTGAACCAGAGCCAGCCCAACCAGAAGAAATGAGGCCGGAAAGCGCCATCGAGCGTACCAGAGCGTTCGGCATAGATATTTCGCTGCTCGAATCCAACTTACGACTGACGCCGACGGAGTGACGATTGCGAATTCAACAGATTAGGAGTTACGTGTACTGTTCCAAGAGGTTAACACACAGGTACATCAAGTAAGGTCTAGCTCCTTACTTGTCATCCTGAACGAAGTGAATCTGCGAAGCGACCTTAAGGGGATCCACCCAGCAACATGCCTCGCGTAGAGCGTTAGCACGCTTGGGCTTTCCTTCGTGACTGGAGTAAACCTGTATGCTAAACCTATGTACTACTACAGTTACGCAGTTGGAAGAAGCCGGGACCGCGGGCATCTTGCCCGCTCCGTTGCTCCGCGTCGCTGACGCTGTAGAGCGCTCCTTTCAACTGGTAGTGGTGCGCGGTTTTCAGGCATTGGTCGTTACCTCGACCCTCAACTGCGTAACTCCTACAGATGTTAGATTCCAGAAATGCGCTCCGAGTCGAAGCCGAAATCTTTGTGGCCCAGTTAGGTCTGAACCGTGCGGATGGCGTAGCCGTTCTAGAATTGAGGCCAGACTGGCGCGCTTTTTGCTCAAGGAGAAGCCCTCGCGCGGCTGCCGCGCTGGGCCGATAGACCTTATGGCAGTGTGGAACTCCCAAGCAGTGGCGACGGCTGCCAGAGGTGGCGTAGCTGACGAGTTGGTCTCTACCACGTAGCGCCTGCACACTACCTTTTGGCACGGCAATAAAGCTCTCTACAGAAAAAAAGGAAGCGGGTCAGCTCTATGCTAGCGATGACGTTCCGAGGACCGCACCGGGTCCGCATCGACCATAAACCCATCCCGGAGATCCTGCATCCTCAGGACGCCATCGTCCGGGTCACGCGCTCTTGTATCTGCGGCTCCGATTTGCATCTCTACAATGGCTCCGTGCCGGATACCAGGGTCGGGATGACCTTTGGTCACGAGGTCACTGGCGTGGTCGAGCAGGTTGGCCCGGCGGTGGAGAAGCTGAAAGTTGGCGACCACGTCCTGGTGCCATTCAATATCGCCTGCGGCAAGTGTGTCTTCTGCCAGCAGGAGTTGTATGGAAATTGCCATGAATCTAATCCCCAGGCTACCGCAGTAGGGGGCATTTTCGGCTATTCGCATACGGCGGGCGGGTACGAGGGAGGCCAGGCCGAGTATCTCCGCGTCCCCTACGCGGATGTGAGTCCGACAGTCATTCCAGAAGGCATGGACCCGGACGATGCGGTGATGCTTACCGACGTTGTACCAACGGGATATCAAGCCGCAGAAATGGCTGGTATTCAACCCGGTGACACCGTTGTGGTCTTCGGAGCCGGTCCCGTAGGCATCATGGCGGCCCGCTGTGCCTGGCTCTTCGGGGCAGGGCGGGTCATCGTGATTGACCACGTAGAGTACCGTCTCGACTTCGTGAGGAACTATGCCCCCTGTGAGGCTTATAACTTCAAGTCCCTGGAAGACCCAGTGTTATTCGTCAAACGGACTACCGACTGGCTGGGGGCGGATGTCTGCATAGATGCCGTGGGCGCTGAAGCCGCTGGAAATGCGATGCAGACGGTCCTTGGCAGGAAATTACTGATGCAGGGCGGGGCAGGCACCGCGCTACACTGGGCAATCAACTCTGTGAAAAAGAGCGGGATTGTCTCCATCGTCGGCGTCTATGGCCCGATTGACACCCTCATCCCGATTGGGAATGTCGTGAATAAAGGCATTACCATCCGGGC
>DASVVH010000001.1:0-6119 GCA_036386615.1 Ardenticatenaceae bacterium | reverse complement strand
GGGGTAGTAGCTGCCGAAGTGGGCGCGGAAGCGCTCACCGAGCGGCTTGAGGTGGGCACGGTAGGCATCGCGGTCAGTGACGTAGACGTTCAACTTCACGATGTCCTGCATCGTTCCGCCCGCCGCCCCGACCACCGCCTGAAGGTTACGGAGCACCTGCTCGAACTGTGCCAAAAGGTCGCCGGGCGCGACGATGCGCCCCTCTGCGTCGCTGGCGTCCTGCCCCGCGAGGAAGAGCAATCTGCCGCCCGTGACGAGGACGCCGTGATTGAATCCAACAGGCGCAGCAAGGGTTGGTGGGTTGATGATTTGTCTGGTCATGGAGCCTACGTACTCACGGCTTGGGTGTGGACCTGCCAATTTCCGGCACAGACAGGGCGCGGCAGATGTCTCGTGCTAGATTGTTGGAGATTTCGACGTGCCTCGGAATTGCAGCGGTGCTCCCAGTCTGCGGATTGGTCCATATTGAGTGACCACTCCCTTCACGTCTCAGAAAGCACCCGTGCTTACGAAGATGCTTAATCAGCGCATTCCGCTTCATCCGAGTGTAATTGTCTCACGCACAGCATCTTCCGGCACTCCGCGTAATCCGTCCTCTCGACGGACTTCCAGAATCAACGAGATCGCTTCAGCCAGACTCTCTCGGCACTCTTCAATGGTGCGGCCCTGACCAAAGGCTCCCGGAATCTCAGGGGAGTACGCGATGAACCAATCTTCATCACGCTCAATCACAGCAGTGAATTCGTTGTGCATTCTGCTTCTCCTCGTATTTATCGTCCCCTGAAGTTGGGTTGCACTTTCTCTTTGAAGGCTTCGTAGAAGATGCGGTGGTCCTCACCCATCATCATGAGGGCCTGCGCCTGCGCCTCGGCTTCCAACGCGGAGAGAAGGTCCATGTTCCACTCGTTGTTAACCATGCGCTTGGTCATGGAGAGCGCGAGGCTGGGACCCTCGGCGAGGCGGCGCGCCCACTCGTAGGCGGTGGGCAGCAGATCGTCCGGCGGCAGGACGCGGTTGACGAGGCCGTAGCGCTCGGCGGTGGCGGCGTCTATGGCATCCCCGAAGAGCAGCAATTCCAGCGCGCGGCCTTGCCCGACGAGGCGGGGCAGGAGGTAGGCTGCGCCCATGTCCGCGCCCGTGAGACCAACCTTGGTGAAGAGGAAGGCGATTTTGATACCCTCGGCGGCGAGGCGGAGGTCGGAAGCAAGAGCGATGACGGCACCCGCGCCCGCTGTCGTGCCATTCAGGGCGGCGATGATGGGCTTATCGAGCAGGCGCATGTTGGCGACGACCGCCCCCGTCATGCGCGTAAAGTCGAGGTGGCCTTTCACGTCGCGGTTCAGCACCTCACCGATAATCTCGTGAACGTCGCCGCCGGAGCAGAAGCCGCGCCCCTTGCCCGTGAGCACGAGGACTTTCACCGCGTCATCGTAGCGCAACGCTTCAAGGAGGTCGCGGAACTGGGCGTAGATGCCCAGAGTAAGAGCGTTCAGCACCTCCGGGCGGTCAAAGGTGACGGTGGCGATGCCGTCCTGCACGTCATACTGGAAATCGTAAGACACTGAGGCTCCTGGTCGTCTGTGTCAGAGCGGGAGAAACTGCACGCTGTTCAACAAGTCCTCCGGCTCTCCAACCATAGCTATTGTTTCAAGCTCATCAATACAGGTAGAGAGCGGGACGCGCATTAAGTGCATATAGACAATGCCAGCAAACGGCACGCCATTTTTCTGACGATATGCACCCTCAGCAAGAAAGTCCTTGTCTTGTGTGACCAGTATACGGCCCAACTCTGTTGCTCTGTCCAGTAGAGCCGAGTCGTCCAGGGCACTCGTACCATCCTCATAGGCTGTAAGCACATCTACACCGCGCTTGCGAAGTTCAGAAGTGATGGGTTTTGGAACATGCTGATCCATGTAGAGCGCAATAGGCATCAGGTCGCCTTTTGAGCGCGAAGTCGTTCCTCAAGTGGGGTAGGCCCCTGCTCCTGCCGAAGGTGGTCCACGTATTCCAGACCCTCTTGTATCTCCTGATCCATCTGCACTTTGTTATCCCAATAATATGCCAGAGCAGAAAGCACCTGCCCCATCGTCAAATAGGGGTGGCTGTCACACAATTCTTCTGGGCTCCAGCCGTAAGCAAGGTATTCTATGACAAGCTCCTCCACCATCATCGTCGTTCCGGCGATGATGGGAACTTGTTTTTCGTTGAGGATGATGTGCCTATACGGGGTTTCGACCAAGGTCATGTTGTGCTCCCTCGTCTTGGAATCCGCACTTCAAGAAAGTATGTCACAGGTGTCAATCGGGTTAAAACATCACCGCGCCGCTGTCCACGTTAATGGCTTGGCCCGTGATACCCTGGCTGGCGTCTTGAGCTAGAAAGAGGGTGAGAGCAGCGACCTCTTCGGGCTGGATGAGACGATTTTGGGGGCTGAGGCGCTCAAGAGTCTCGCGGGCCTGAGCCTCGTCCGCGCCCGTGCGCTGGACGATGTTGGTGACGGCGGCATCGGTCATGGGCGTATCCACATAGCCGGGGCAGATGGCGTTGACGGTGATGCCGTACTGGACGAGTTCGAGGGCAAGGGAGCGAGTCAGGCCGAGGACGCCATGCTTGGAGGCGGTGTAGGCGGCGATGTAGCGGCCTCCAACCTTAGAGGCGATGGAGGCGATGGTGATGATACGCCCTGAACGCTGCTCGACCATCCTAGCGACGAAGGCCTTGGTAACGTAGTAGACGCTGGTGAGATTGATAGCGAGCATCTGGTGCCAGAGATCGTCGGGATGGTTCAGGAACTTATGACTCCCCGCAGTGCCCGCATTATTGACCAGAATGTCAATGCCGCCCAGGCCTTCGAGCGCCCGCGCGGCCATTTGCTGCACCTGTCCGGGATCGGTCACGTCGCAGGCGAGGGGAACAGCGCGGTGGCCCAGGTCGCCAATCTCGGCGGCGAGTTGTTCCAGGTCGGGGAGGGTGCGCGCCGTGATAGCCACGTCAGCCCCCGCGCCTGCGAGAACAAGAGCGATGCTGCGCCCGATGCCGCGACTGGCACCAGTGACGACGGCCCTGCGGCCCGCGAGTGGCAGGTGGTTCCAGTTCATGCTCTGATCTTAGCCCGCCATCCCGCGCGGGTGGAGGATGGAGAGATCGGCGCGGCCCCCGGTGAGGATGGTATTGGCCTCGTCACTGGTGGTGATGTAGCCCGTCGCCATTGTCGGGACGGATACCTCGTTGCGAATGCGGTCGCTGTACTCGGAGAGGACACGGGCGTCGTAGATGGGATGGGCGAAAGGCACGGTCTGGCCCGCGTAGGCGAGGATGAGGTCGCAGCCGCGCGCCTTGAAAGCGCTAGCAACAGCGATGGCATCCGCCACATCAGAGCCGTCCCTGGCACAATCGGTGGCAGTGAGGGCAACGGCCAATGGTTTGTCCTCAGGCCAGACGGCGCGAACGGCAGCCACAACTTCGCACGGATACCGGACGCGGTTTTCGAGAGAGCCGCCGCAACCGTCGGCGCGCTGGTTCGTGAGGGGCGAGAGGAAGCTGGCGAGCAGGTAGCCACGCGCGGCGTCCAGAACCAGTAGGTCAAAGCCCGCCTCATCGGCCCACCGCGCCGCCTGCACAAACAGGGCGCGTACCTCGTCCATGTCGGCGCGGCTCATCTCTCTGGGTATCTGGACGGAGAGCATGTAGGGAATGGCCGAGGCGGAGAGGAGCGGCCAGTTACCCTCACGCAGGGGACGGTCTACGCCTTCGGAGCGGGGGCGCATAGAGCCGCGCCGCCCGGCGTGCGAGAGGGTCAGGGCGATTCTGGCCGGAGATTGCTCGTGGATGGCGCTAACGATGCCTGCCCAGGCGTTGGCGTGCTCCGGGGAGTAGAGGCCGGGGGAGCCGGAGGTGATGCGCCCCTCACGGGAGACAGCAACGGGTTCAGTCAGCACGAGGCCCGCGCCGCCGAGGGCGAGGTTGGCGAGTTGGGCGGCGTGGCGCTCGCCGGGTGTGCCATCCTCGGCGGTGTCAGCCGGAGAAGGCGTCAGGACGACGCGGTTGGGCAGGGCCACTTCACGCAGCTTGAGGGGGATGAACATGGGCGACGGGGCGAGCCAGGGTGACGCGCCGTTGGACGGGTGGGCGAACCAGCGCTCCACGTCGCTGACAAAGTAGGGGTCGCGCTGCTTGAGGTTGTCGTAGGTGATGCGGCCACTGCGGGTGAGCAGGTGGAAGGTGAACTGGAGCGGCGCGAAGTGCTGATAGCGGCTGACGTTCTCGAAGTAGCTCTGGCTATCGGTGGCGGCTTTCTGGAAGGCTTCGATTTTGGGCCTGCGGGACTGCTCGTACTCGCGGAGGGCGGCGTTCTGGTCGCCGGGGTGGCGCTCAAAGCCGTTGGCGAGGGCGATGGCATCCTCAAGGGCGAGTTTGGTGCCGGAGCCAATGGAGAAGTGGGCGGTGTGTGCGGCGTCGCCTAGGAGAACTATGTTGTTGTGCCGCCAGGTGCGGTTCTTGAGGGTGACGAAGCTAATCCAGCGAGAGTTGTTGGAGAGGAGGGCATGGCCCTGTAGCTGGTCGGTGAAGAGGGTTTCGCAGAAGGCGATGCTCTCAGCCTCGTCCATCTCGTCCAGCCCGGCGTTGTGCCAGGTGGCCTCCTCGCACTCGACGATGAAGGTGGCGGTGGTGCCGTCAAAGGGGTATGCGTGGACCTGAAACAGACCATGCTCGGTCTGGCGGAAGATGAAGGTGAAGGAGTCGAAGAGGCGGTGGGTGCCGTACCAGATGTATTTGGCCCGCCCGTGTTCGAGCGATGGTTTGAAGGCGTCGGCGTGGAGGGCGCGGACGCGGCTGTTGACGCCATCGGCGGCGATGAGCAGGTCAGCGTCGGCGAGGGTGGCCGGGTCTTCGACTTCGGTCTGCCAGTGGATGGGGATGGCTAGCTCTTCGCAACGGGAGGCGAGGATGTGCAGGAGGTGCTTGCGGGCGATGCCCGCGAAGATGTGCCCGGTGCAGCGGACGAGTTCACCCTTGAAGTGAACGTCTATGGCGTCCCAGATGACGAAGTTGCTGATTATCTCGGTGTAGGTGCGGTAGTCGGCCTCGCGGAGGGCGGTGAGGGTCTGGTCGGAGAAGACGACGCCCCAGCCGTAGGTGGCCCCCGCGGGGTTGCGCTCCCAGATGGCGATGTCCCAGGTGGGATGGGCCTTTTTGAGGAGGAGGCTGGCATAGAGACCGCCCGGCCCCGCGCCGAGGGTGTTGACTTTCACTGATGGGCACTCCTTCGTCGGAGCTATGGAGGGCCTTCAGTATAGTGGCAAAGGGAAAAGTGGGTAAACGGTTGAGAGTTGAGACGACCGACGACTGACGACCGACGACCGCTTACAGCCCCGGCAACGGCCAAGGGTGAAATGCCGCTTGCGGGTAAGCGGATGGCTCTGGAGGAGTTTGAGCAGCGAGGATAATAGATGCTCATGCAAGGCTCATGGAGTGGTGGGCGAGTATCTCGGCGAGGCGGTCGAGTTGGGAGATGCGAGGTATGGTAGGGTAGAGGAGGAGGTGGTGGCAGCCTAGTTCGGCGTAGCCGCGAATGAATTGGACAATGGCGTGGGGGGTGGTGAGCAGGCCGGAGGCAACGCGCTCGGCGAAGGGGCCGGTGAAGGCGTAGTATTGCAGGAGGTAGTCGGAGCCTGCTTGGGCGGTTTCGGCGTCATCGCCGAGGGCGAAGTAGCCCATCGCCCAGAGTTGCGGCTCGCCGGGGCGACCCGCATCGGCCCAGGCAGCGCGGGCCTTGGTGGCCGATGGGGCGAAGGCGCGCGGCGGGCCACCCGCGTGGATGTAGCCATCGGCGTGGCGGGCGGCACGGTCAAAGGCGTGGTCACTGAGGCCGCCGACGATGAGAGGAGGGCCGCCAGGCTGGACGGGTTTGGGTCCTATGCGATTTTCCTCCCAATAGTCGCGGAGAGCGATGAGTTGGTCGGTGAGGCGTCGGCCCCGCGTCTCATAGGGAACACCCGCCGCGTCATAGTCCTCTTTGCGAGCACCGAGACCAACGCCGAGGGTGAGCCGCCCGCCGGAGAGTACGTCTATGGTGGCGGCTTCTTTGGCGAGGAGGGCATCGTTGCGGAGGGGGCTGC